>JBBSGN010000265.1:0-4939 GCA_038254085.1 Chloroflexia bacterium
CTCGGAGAACAGTGGCGCGAACGGTGCCAAAACACGTACCATCGCGGTTGGTAGGGTGCGCATAGATCACCTCTTTTAGCGGAGTTCGGTGACGCTCGTACCCTACCCCTTCCGCTCGAAAATGGCTAAAGTCCAGCTAAGTGGAGAGTTACTTAGGACCCTGCACCGTGTCATCTCTGACAACCTGGACCGTTGATTGACCAACTAGGTCTTGTAGCGGATCCGGTGCATTTGGAAGTACCTTGAAGCATGACTGATCCGTGCTCGTAATAGGTCCGTTGACTTGTAGCGCGGGGCCACCCTTCACAGTAGGGCTGAGAGTTTGTAGTGTGTTGAGCTGCTGGAAGTTGGACCCTGATCCTGAGGGGCACCCACCAACAGGAGCATTACCGGCCGGCCCCCCCGCAGCTGCAAAAGCGGGGCCCGCTGTCAGGGCCAGCACCATCGCCATCATCGCCGCTACCGTCAACAACATCATCATGCGCTTCAATGTGCTACCTCCCTATCTCTAGAGCGAGACTCCGCAGCCCCGCCGCATTAACTAACACCATGCTATTGGGAAGCGAAGGAACGCGCCTCTACCAGACGATCTATATTTTCTAAGCCATAGATATAGACCGATAGACCGATGGTTTATCTCGCATGTGCGTATAAGAGCGCGTATAGTTGTCGGCGGAGTTGTTAGAAGATGAGAGCTACCAACACAACAGAAAATAAAGGCGATCGGGGCCAGCAAGAAGTACGAGGACCTGAAGCCGAACTGAGTGCACTTTTGGCGGCGATGAGTGACGTCGTCTTGGAGCTCGATGCGCAGGGGTGCTGTCTGAAAATCACCCCGACGAATCCCTCTCTTTTGTACAAACCCTCAGAAGATCTGCTCGGTACGAGCCTCTATCGAATCTTCCCAAGGGCACAGGCCGACGAGTTCTTAGAGTATATACGGCGTGCCTTGAAGACCCGTCGAATCGTTTGTGCCGAGTATAGCTTGCCGATCGAGGGTCGCGAAGTCTGGTTTGATGCCTCCATCGCACCGATGACTAAAGAGACGGTTATCTGGGTTGCTCGTGAGAGCACCGAGGGCAAGCAGGCTCAGAAGAGACTCAAGGACAGCCTGGATGCACTACTTGCCCTTCACGAAGCAGGGCAGTTTTTGGTCTCTAGTCTCGACCCAGAGGAGATCGGAGAGAGGCTGCTTAAGCTCATAGAACGCATTGCTACCTTAAGCGCTGCGAGCCTTAGCCTACATGATGAGCACCAAAGCTTGGATGTACGCCACATCTTGGGATCGCAGAGCATCTGGCTGTGGGCGCAGAGCACTCCCGAGGCTCAAAACGCACGCAAGTCGGCCCTAACAGCAAAAGAACACCAAGCATTTGATCTGCCCTCTTCAGATCTTGCCCCTTTCCGGTTGGTAGGATTATGCTTGCCGCTTTTGGTGCGAGAGCGGCTCATTGGTCTACTCGAAGTCTATGGTCCGCAATCCCTAGTAGAGAGCGAGACAGTAAAGCTCTTGGAGAGCCTGGCCTCTCAGGCGGCCAGTGCCTTAGAGAATGCCCGGCTGCATGGAGAGCTGGCAGAGCGTGAACGCCGGCTGGTGGGGCTTTTAGGCAAGCTATTGGGTACTCAAGAAGAAGAGCGTCGTCGCGTGGCCTACGAGGTGCACAACAGCCTCGCACAACTTGCAGCTGCCGCACACCAACACCTCCAAGCCTATATTGGCTATTATCCTCCAAGTGCCCCGCAAGCTCGCCAGGAGATAGAGCAGGCCCTGGATCTGATCAAGAGAACGGTGGTAGAGGCCCGCAGGCTCATCGCCAACCTGCGCCCCACGGTGCTTGACGACTTCGGGTTGGCCAGCGCGATTGGAGTTCAGGTCGACCAGTTAAACGCCGAAGGGTGGCAGATCTCCTACGAGGAGACCCTGGAAAGGGAGCCCATGCCTCACGTTATAGAGGTGGCACTCTTCCAGATCGTACAAGAGGTACTAACCAACGTACGCAAGCACGCCCAGAGTACCCGGGTCCATATATCCCTCAGACGCCTGGGAGAGAAAGTTCGCCTCCAAATCCGCGACTTCGGGCGTGGGTTCGAACCATCAGCACTAAGCGCTAGCAACGATTCGAGTGAGATGGTGGGCCTCTCTAGCATGCAAGAGCAGATCGGATTGCTTAACGGCGAGTTCAAGATACAAAGCAAGCCGGGCGTCGGTACTCTAGTAGTGGTTGGCGTCCTACTGCCCCTCCCCATAAGAGGCGCCCCTCACGAGGGAAGATAGCGCTCGATGAGCCAAGGGAACACCCCAAACGAAGAGCTTCCTCCTCCTCCTCCTAAGCCGGCGCAAATCATCATTGTTGACGATCATGATTTTCTACGAGCTGGGCTAAGGAGCATGTTAGCCCACGAGCCGGACTTGGAGGTAGTTGGCGAGGCAGCGAGCGGCACGGAGGCCATCTCCCTGTGCGACCGGGTACGCCCAGATCTGGTGCTGATGGACGTAGCCATGCCCGAGATGGACGGACTTGAAGCCACCCGCCTGATCAAGCACGAGCACCCCCGCACCAGCGTCATCATAGTGACCGTTTACGAGAACCCCGACTACCTGCTTCAGGCGATCAAGGTAGGCGCCGCCGGCTACATCCTAAAGGACGCCACCCAGCGCGAGCTTATAAGCTCCGTGCGTAAAGTGCTAGGCGGTGAAACCCTGCTCAGCTCGGAGCTTGCCGCCCCACTGCTTCGCAAGCTGGCTGCTGAGGGCAAGGGAAACCCAAGTCCACTCCCTACAGTCCCCCTAAGACAGCGATCGAGCCCTCCCCTCGAATCGCTTACCCCCCGCGAAGTTGACGTCTTAAGGCTACTTGCCCAAGGATGCACCAATCAGCAGATCGCACGAAAGCTGACGATCGGTGAGGGCACCGTAAAGGTCCATGTGCACCACCTCATAAGGAAGCTTGAGGTCTCCGACCGCACCCAGGCGGCGGTGCGAGGTATCAGGCTCGGGATCATAAATCCCTGATAATAGGATCCTAGACCCCAACTTGCACGCTCTCTTTTCTCTCCCCCTAGAAGCCTAACGCTTTGGACATCCCGAAGGTAGGAAAAATATACCTTTGATAGGGTCCGGTATAGACCATCTGGTAGATGCGCAGCGACACCGGTAAAGCCTATAATCATTAGCTGGTGACATTAGTTGCCGGTGCTAGAACGTACAAAAACACTCTGCTCTTATGGGGGCAACGAGATAAATCATCTACACCCTACCTCCATCACCTTGGCCGTCCTCGGGGACAACACGGTTGTGGCCGAGATCCTAGAGCTACTACTTCAGGAAGCCGGTTACAATACATTGCTTCTGAGCAAACCAGCTGTAGATAACCTGGATCAATTGCTTGTGGATGCTCAGCTCTTGATCCTGACGCCCCCACGCGACGTCGCGCGGCGCAAGGCCTTTTTAAGCCCCGCGATGAGCGGGCAAGCCATGGCAAAGATCCCCGTTCTGGAGCTACTGACGGTCCCCGAAGATGGGACGCAAACCCGACTGGGAGACTCTATAGGCTGGCCCTGCCGCATAGAGAGGCTCACGCAGAAGATCGAAGAGACCCTTCTTTTGGCTGGCTCGCCGCCCAACGGCACAAGTAACACGATTGTGGAAGGATATAGGAGTTGCACAGAAGAAGAGCTTGTGGCCCTAACGAGGGCCTTTGGAGCTGCCTGGAACGCACACGAGATAGACAAGGTACTAGCTTTCCTGACCGACGACATCGTCTTTCAAATGGGTCCTTCACCTTTCACTGAGTTAGCAACCGGCAAGCAGCAGGTGCGAAGCTTTCTGGTGGGAGTTCTACGGGGCTTTCGCGTCGAGTCGTGGAACTATCAAGCCTCAGAAAATAGGGTGACGCAGATGTTCAAGCATTCTACAGACTACTTCAAGAGCATGGGCATCGATGAAGTGGAGGGGAGGGCTGAAGCAGTGTTCCGAGGGGATAAGATCGAATCCTTCATTGGCACCTTAAGCCCGCAGACGGTAGAGAAGCTTTGGGCTGCCCTAACGTAATCGTAACAAGCCCTCACCTCCTGATCCATGATTCGCCGGTGACGAGTCAGCGCCACCAGCATTGGTATTCTCAGGGAGCGCGGCCTGAATCATTAGGACCGGGGCAATGCACCATTTCGGATATTCATCCACCACCACAATATCTAGGCTTGACTACTATGCCTATAGGGGCGGGGCGATTTTGGAGCATTAGGGGCGGGGCTATGCAGGACCTTGGATATGAGTTGCCGAGAATATTCCCTCTCGGAAGGCGGGTGAATAAGGAGGCGATCCTCAAGGCCGAAAGATCGCCTCCAACAACAAGATGCCTACTGGTTCGTCCCGAGTGGCTGTCCCAGCGCTTGGGCGAGCGCTCCAAAGATCCGGGTCGCGGGGTCGGCGCAGGGGATGTCGTTCGGATTGTCCACCAGGGTCGGCTTCTCTTCCGGGCAGTCGCCAGAGGCGATGTCGCTATTGACCTCCACCACCACCGTGGCGTCAAGCGCAGGGTGGTAGTAGACGGTGGTATTGAAACCGGGCTCTCCGCCACTTTCGGTGCAACAAAATGCCATCAGGCGATTCCCAGAACGCGTTGGCGCAGCAAATCGAAGCTCGCCCGTCCGTACATCGAGCGCTTGATGAGCTTTAGCCGGTTAATCTGCCCCTCTACTTGCCCGCTGCTCCATTCGTACTCAAGCGCGGCCGCAACCGCTGTGCAGTCTCTTCTCAGGGCCCGGGCAAAGCCTTCGAGCTCGGCCACTTCGCTACCTCCCGCGGCATCGAGCCAGGCATCGAGCTCTTCAGCCCTTCGTTCGCTGACCATCTTTCGGAACCCTCGGGCCAGTTCCCGAACCGGCTCTGTTTGTAGGCATAGGCGGCATAGCTCTGTTCGACGAAGGCTTGTTGTTC
>JBBSGN010000266.1:0-4934 GCA_038254085.1 Chloroflexia bacterium
ACCCTCACAATATCCCTCGGTGTGGGAATCGTTCGCGCAAGGGCTGTTCTACGTGCAGTCCGACTTCGACAACCCGGAGGGCTACAAGGCGCTAGGCGCGAAACTGGAAGAGGTGGACCGCGAGCGCGGCACAATGGGCAACCGGCTCTTCTACCTCTCCACGCCGCCCGATTTCTATGGGCACATCGTGGCCCAGATAGGCGCAGCCGGCCTTGTCAGCCCCAAACAGGCCACCTTGCCCGACGGTAGCTCGGGCAACGGCCAGACCGAACTGCAACCCCAGCCCCAGAGCCAGAACGTTCCCAGCACCGACACCGCCTGGCGGCGCATCGTCGTCGAGAAGCCGTTCGGGCACGACCTCGCGAGCGCCCAGCAGCTAAACCGCCAACTGAGCGAGGTCTTCAACGAGGAGCAGATTTACCGCATAGATCACTACCTGGGTAAAGAGACAGTGCAGAACATCCTGGTGTTCCGCTTCGCCAACGGCATTTGGGAGCCGATCTGGAGTCGCCGGTACATAGATGAGATACAGATAACGGTGGCCGAGAGCCTCGGCATCGAAGAGCGGGCTTCTTACTACGACACCGCAGGCGCGCTACGTGATATGCTCCAAAACCACATGATGCAACTGCTCACCTTGGTAGCGATGGAGCCGCCCGCAACCTTCGAGGCCCAGGCGGTGCGCGACGAAAAGGCCAAAGTGCTGCGCGCCATCAGGCCGTTCAGCACGCCGGGCGAGGTTGCCCGTAACACCGTGCGGGGGCAGTATGGCCCAGGAGCGATCTTCGGCAAGCCGGTGGTCGGCTATCGTCAGGAGGACGGCGTGCCGCCCGACTCGGAGACCGAGACCTACGTGGCGGCCCGCTTCTTCATAGACAACTGGCGCTGGTCGGGCGTGCCCTTCTACCTGCGGCACGGCAAGCGCCTCCCCAAGCGCGACACCGAGATCGCCATACTCTTCAAGCCCGCCCCGCTGGCCCTCTTCCACCAGACTGCGGCGGACGAATTGCAGCCCAACGCCCTTGTACTGCATATTCAGCCTGACGAGGGCATCTCCCTCACCTTCGAGTCGAAACTGCCCGGCCCCTCGATACGTCTGCGCTCGGTTGAGATGAACTTCCAGTACGGGGCATCCTTCGGCATCGAGCCTGCCGACGCTTATGAACGGCTGCTCATTGACGCCATGCTGGGCGATTCGACCCTCTTTACGCGGCGCGACGAGGTAGAGTTGATGTGGTTGCTCGCAACGTCTATACTGGATGGGTGGCAGCACATACCGCCGCCCACTTTCCCCAACTATCGCGCCGGTAGCTGGGGACCGGCAGCCGCCGATGAACTGATAGCGCGAGATGGGCGCACCTGGCGGCGGGTGTGAGTCGAGTGGCGAGTTGTGAGTTGTGAGTTGTTAATACATATGAGAAACGAGCGCAAACATGGCAAATATTGATACTAACCCTCAAACTGAAATAAACGAGCAGCAACCGTCCATTGACAGTGGCGCGCCTGTGCCTGTAGCCGTCGAGTATGTGGAGGCCCAACTAATCGAGCTTTGGCGCGACGTGGCCGAGGCAGCACAGGCCAAAGGAGGGGTGCAGGCCGTCACGATGGCCCAGGTGCTCAACCTGATCATACGCGCCGACTCTTATGCCGATGCCAACAGATACATCAAGGACGTAGATTTCATCACGGGCCGCCACCCTTGCCGGGTGATCGTCACCACCACCGATCCGTCTGAGCAGAACATGCCGGTGCAGGCATGGGTCTCTATACATTGCCAACTCCCCCCTACGGGCGGACGGCAGGTATGCTGTGAGCAGGTGTCGGTGGCAGCGGGGGGCGAGAGCGTGCGCCAAATTTCGGCAGCTATCATTCCGCTCCTATTGCCCGACCTGCCGGTGTTCCTCTGGTGGCCGCAGGGCGCGCCTTTCGACGAATACGTTTTCAGGAATCTCACCGACTCGCTCAACCGGCTCATCATAGACTCGTCCACGTTCGAGAACCCGGAGGGCACGCTCTCTAAGATGGCGGGACGGCTCAAGAGCAACTGGTCACACGTGGCCTGCACCGACATGAACTGGGGCAGGCTCACGCCCTGGCGAGACATGGTGGCCCAGTTCTTCGACGGCCAGGCCATGCGCCCCTACCTCGACCGCATCGGCAATGTGACCATAGACTTCGCCCTATCTGAGCGCGGCGGGGTGAACCGCGCCCAGGCGCTCATGCTGGCCGGTTGGTTGGCGAGCCGCCTCGGCTGGCAGCCCGCCGACAACATGTACCAGCTAGTACGCGGCGACGGCCATCGCCCCGCCGTAGCTCGCCTTTCGATGCGCTCCGGTAAGCGCACTATCACGATAACTCTCAACCCTGACACAAGTAGCTCGAACGTGGTGGGGGATATATGCGGCATCAAGCTGGAAGTGCCGGGCGAAAGTTCTGAAGGCAAGCCGGAGGCCTCCTTCGAGGTGTCTCTCGCTGACGATGAGCACGATTGCGCGTGGACTTGCGTAGATATCCAGGGGGCTAATCCCACCAAGCGCAACATACAGATGGAGACGCTGTCCGAGGCCGAACTGCTGGACGCCGAGCTTGAGGTGTTCAGCTACGACAAGGTGTATGAAGAAGCTCTGGCGATGGTGGGTGTATTCATCCGAGGCACCGCCGACACCGCCAAAACGACGGGCGAGCCACGCAAGGTGGGTGAGTTCGTCAGCGCAGGCGCTCAACGCACGCGCCCACAGGGACCACCGCCGCGATGACCACACCACAAGCGTCCAACGCCCGTCTCGACGTAGAAGAAAGCTCTGTGGCCGTAGCAGCCGACACCGCCGAAATATTCGTGCGCCTTGCCCAGCAGAGCACACTCACGGGCAAGCCCTTCAGGGTGGCTCTGTCGGGTGGGTCCACGCCCCGCCTGCTGTACGGCCTGCTCGCCTCCGACGCCTTCCGCAACGAGGTAAACTGGCAGGCCATACAATTCTTCTTCGGCGACGAGCGTTGGGTCCCCCACACAAGTAGAGAGAGCAACTACAAGCTGGCAAACGACGAGCTTTTTAACAAGGTGAACGTCAATCGCGACAACATCTTCCCGATACCGACCGAGGGCCTAAGCCCCGACGAAGCCGCCGACCAATACGAGGACGCCCTGCGGCGCGTGTTCGGTTTGAGCGAAGACCAGGTGCCCCGCTTCGACCTCATCTTCCTCGGCATGGGCGACGACGGGCATACGGCATCGCTCTTCCCCCACACCGCCGTGCTTACCGAGCGCTCACGATGGGTAGCAGCCCCCTATGTGGAGAAGCTGGCGGCCCACCGCATCACCCTCACCCCGCCCGTGCTGGAAGCGGGCGTCGAGATGCTGGTCATGGTGACTGGCGAGGCCAAAGCCCCCGCCCTCAAAGCCGTCCTTGAAGGCGACTACAACCCCCAGGAGTACCCCAGCCAACTCCTCAGAAACGCGAGCGGCAAAGTCACCTGGCTGGTGGACAGACCGGCGGCAGCGATGCTGGATGAGGAAGCGTAAAACGTAAAACGTAAAAGGCCCCTTCTTACTCCTTACGTTTTACGTTTTACGAACCCATGCCCATATCACTCCCCAACCGCACGATCCAAATCTGCCCGTCTATATTGTCGGCGGACTTTTCGCGGTTAGGCGAGCAGGTGCAGGAGGCCGAGAGGGCCGGGGCCGACCGCATACAGGTGGACGTTATGGACGGCCATTTCGTGCCTAATATCACGGTCGGCTGGTTGGTGATAGAGGCTCTGCGCCCCTACACCACTATGCCGATAGAGGCCCACCTGATGATCGAGCGGCCTGAGCTTTACATACCGCAGTTCGCTAATGCGGGGGCCGACTATATAATCGTCCACGTCGAGACCTGCCCCCACCTGCATCGCACTGTGCAGCAGATACACGGCGAAGGGGCCAAAGCGGGCGTTGCCATCAACCCGGCCACTCCCCTGGTCATGCTCGAAGAGATATTGGAGTATGTGGAGATGGTGCTGGTGATGACGGTCAACCCCGGCTTCGGCGGCCAGGAGTTTATAGAGTCTATGCTCCCCAAGATACGCCGCCTGAGCAGAGTGCTGAAAGAGCGCCAACTTGGTTGCGACATAGAGGTAGACGGCGGCATCCACGAAGAGACCGCCCCCAGGGTTGTAGAAGCAGGCGCGAATATACTGGTGGCAGGTTCCGCCGTGTTCGGCGCAGAAGACAACGTGGCCTCCGCCATGCAACGCCTTAGGGACAGCATAACAAGGAAAGCCTATACGCAGGAAGCGTAACGACGAAATTATGAATTATGAATTATGAATTGAGGTAGATAATTCATAATTCAGGAGGGCCAACGATATGCAACGCAACATTGGCAGATTGCTGCTCTCGCTGGCGGCCATTATCACGGCGGTAGCGCCCGTACTGGCCGACTGGAACGAATCGCACATTTTCAGCAAGCAGTGGTCGCCCCACGCGCGTTTTCACGGCGTGGCGGCCCTATGCATGGCGCTGATTCTCTCGCCCATGTCTCTCTGGTTGCTCTGGCGGCGCACGCCCGATCCTGACACGGCGGCCACCGTTGCGGCGTTGGTGCCCATCTCGTACTGGGGGCCGTTCTTTATCGCCGCTGCTGTCCCCGGCACGGCGTTCGAGGACCCAGGCCACCACCTACCTCGCGTGGCGGGCGTGCCTACCAACGTCTTGGGCGCGGCGGCCAGTGTGCTAACAGCGGCCACTGGCTGGTATTTGGACCGCCGGTTGCGCGTCCGTGATTAGAATTTGTCTCACAAATGACAGCGGTCTCTTTAGCCGACCGCCTCTCTCTTGTCATTCCGAGCGTAGTGAGGAATCACTATCCGCAGTAGGATGCTTGGGATAGAGGAGAAGTGCTAGCCAAGTAATTGCTAAGGGCAGTGATTCCTCACTACGCTCGGAATGACAA
>JBBSGN010000267.1:0-4930 GCA_038254085.1 Chloroflexia bacterium
CAAGGTAAACAGGTGGCAAAGCGACCTGGTGCAGGCGGCGAACGTGCAAAGTCTGGCTAACCCCACGACCGAATCTGCGCCACGTGTGGGCACTGAGGCTCCGGACTTCGCACTCAAAGACCTCAGCGGCAAAGAGGTTAGACTAAGTTCCTTACGGGGCAAGACGGTGATAATCAACGTGTGGGCACCCTGGTGCCCGCCCTGCCGCGCCGAGATGCCTGTCTTGGAGAAGGCTTACAAGGCAGCCGAGCGGCCAAACGACGGATTTGAGCTGCTTGCGGTGGCTACGCAGAGCGAACGGGCCAACGTAGAGGCCTTCGTGCAGGAGTTCGGCGCGACCTTCCCGGTGCTCATTGACGCCCAGAACCAGGTGACCGACCTTTACCAGGTGGGGCCGATACCCACCTCCTTCTTCGTAGACAAGGGAGGAACCATCCGGGCTGTGCAGATCGGGCAACTGGATGCCTCTACTCTTCAGCAGAGGCTGGATGCTGCCAGGTAGGAAGCTGCACGCACCAATGGGCGGGGTCCATTGTCTGCGAGTCTTGGTTTAGCGAAATCTTGACGGTCAATAACTACTAAGTTATAATCGGAGATATTCCCCCTACTGTATCTCTCGGCTGCCACGGTTTCACAGTAGAGCAGGGGAGCAGCGAGAATCCGCGAGCACGTCAACCAGACGTAGGCGGGGAGTGAATATCGGTAAACATTTATGGAGGGTAACAGTACCACCAACCAGCAATTCGCACGACGGTCCGGCAAAATCGGTGATTTCAACCTTTCTAGCAATCATTCTTCTGGCCCTTGGCGTCTTTGTGCCGGCGCACACGTGGGCGGGACCTGTAACACAGACGGGGGGCGATATGGAACACCTGAAGATGCTGTCGGGTAGGGACTTCGAGATAGACTTCATGAGCGAGATGATACAACACCACCAAAGCGCGATTGACATGTCCAAATTCGCGCCAGACCGCGCCAGCCACCAGGAGGTAAAGGATGCGGCTCAAAAGATCATCGCCGACCAAACACGAGAGATAAACGAGATGACAGATTGGCTCCAACAATGGTACAACATCGCTCCCAAGCGGGGGATGATGCACGATATGCCCGGCATGGGTATGTCAGATATGATGAAGCTGCAAAGCCTCAAAGGTGACGACTTCGACAAGCAGTTTCTGACCATGATGCAGATGCACCACACGGGCGCTACTGACATGGCCCGGTTGGTGCCCGACCGGGCCACTCATGAAGAGCTAAAGACCCTCGGGCAAAACGTCATCAGCAGCCAGTCGGCCGAGATAAAAGAGTTCGACGGGTGGCTCAGCGCCTGGTCCAACATCAATACAGCCGGCAACGCAACAGGCAACGCAACAGGCGGCGCAACGCCTCCCGATACAATGCCTGCTGGCGGCATGGCGGGCGGCAACACATCGAGCTTGCCGGCTACAGGGGCCGGTGGAGGCAATCTGGTGTTGTCCTTCCTGGCAGTACTCGCTCTAGCCGCTGTAGCGCTGACGGGTGGCCTTTGGGTGCGCCGGCGCACATTTTGACTTGCCTCGTTGGGTGTACTCCTTATTCTCGATTTCGCTGGTATAGCCATGAATAGCGACGGCTTAGGAGGTATAGAATGGGCTTCGACTCGACCGCTCTTGGGTTCAATGAGCCAACGCTCACAACGGCAGCATACGTTTGCTACGTGTTGGCCTTTCTCTGCTATGTAGTTCATTTGCTTGCCAAATCTAGCCGGGTGCGCGTGGCCCAGGGCCAGTTGGCGCTTGCGGGCTCGGGCGCAAGCACGAGCAGCACGGTTAGTGTGGTCGTTATGGGTGGCACGGCTGCTGATCTCTTACCGGATAGCAGGCAGGCGCGCTATTCGCTGCTTATGGGCCGAAGCGCCTCCAGCTTTACTCTGCTGGCCTGGGTATCGCTCACACTCGCTCTGACGTTTCGCTGGGTAGAGGCCGGGCACCCACCTTATGTCACTCTCTACGAGATCGCTACCATGTTGGTGTGGGGCACCACCACTATATACCTGGCGCTTCTGGAAGGCGTTGTGAAGACGCGAGCAGTCGGTGCGTTCATAGTGCTACTGATCTTGTGCCTTGAAACTTATGCCCTGCTCTTTATCCCCGCCGACCTCAAGAGGACGGTCCAGTTGGTGCCTGCCCTCCGCTCTTACTGGCTGATGATACACGTGTCCATCGCGATAATGTCGTACAGTGCGTTCGCTGTGGCAGCGGGAGCCGGCCTGACTTTCCTTGCCAAACACTACACCAAAAGTCCAGTAGCGCAGGCGCTCCCGTCCGAAGCCGCCATCGAAGAGTTCATGTTCCGTGCCGTAGCCGTCGGCTTCCCCCTCCAGACGCTTCTGCTGATCACCGGCGCTATCTGGGCACAGGAAGCCTGGACCAAAGCGTGGGCTTGGGACCCGAAGGAAGTATGGGCGCTGGTAACCTGGCTCGCCTATGCCGCCTATCTCCACGTGAGGGTGCAGCGGGGCGTGCGCGGCGTCACGATGGCGTGGCTCTCACTTATAGGCTTCATCGTCGTCCTTATCACCTTCATGGGCGTCAACTACCTGGTGACGTGGTTTGGCATCAAGTCTATGCACACCTACAGTGTTGACAATGGTGCGCCAAATAGCATCGGTGTCGTGGGGCTGGGAATGGTGCTTTTCCTTGCGGCTGTGCTGGGGCTTGTCCTTTTCAGTTGGTTGCGCACCAATTTTCCTATCCTCAAGAAAGCACGGGGGAAGCAAAGACACTTACCTGCCGCACACCAGAGCAAGCGAGATTGAAGCGATCTCCTAGGTGGCCTGGCCGCCTGGTTGCACGCTCACTACGTGCCCGTCGCGGTGGCAGCCGCGACCTGGTTGAGCAGCCTCAACGGAGTGACGTCGGTAAAGACATCTGCCTCGCACCAGCAGGTGCAATGAGAGCTACCGGACTTGCTGCAAGTAAGCTTCCATCTGGCCTATGCCCATAGCCCCAATCTGTATCGCCCGTATTACGCCCTCTTTATCTATGAAGTATGAGCTGGAAATGGCTTGCACCTGGTAGGTTGTAGCCACGTTGTAATCCGGATCGTGGATGAAAGTCCAATCATATTTGGCCGCGTCAACAAATTCCTTGACGTTCGCGGGGTTGTCGCGTGGACCCATGGTGACGCCCACTATCTGTACCTGGTCCCTGTATTTATTATGCAGCTTTTGCATCTCAGGCATCTCAGCACGACAGGGAGGGCACCAGGTGCCCCAGAAGTTCATAAATACGGGCTTGCCACGCAACGAGGAGAGCTTGAGAGGCTGGTTGGTATGCACGTCTACCAACTCGAAGTCCGGGGCGAACGCACCCACTCTGGGCGCTTGGTGGCCGTCAGTAATCAACAGCCCCACCTCCCGCACTCCACGCCTCTTGAGGTCCTCGAGTACTTCTTCCCACGCCTGCTGGTTCTCTCGGTCGCCCACCCCAAAGCCCAGCACCTCCCGTTCACCATCCGGCTTGATGCCTATCCCCACCAATATCGGCATCTTACATCCTTCGTCCTCATAGATGACGGTGAAGTACGTCCCGTCGGCGAACAAATACTCGTATCGCTCACAAAGAGGGCGGCTCTTCCAAGCCCGGTATTCGTCCTCTAGGGTATGGAATACCCTCGACACTGTAGAAGCTGAAGGAGAGGCGCCGGTCAGGGCTTCCCACACCTCTCCCACCGCTCGTGTGCTTACCCCCTTGATACCCCCTTGATACCCCCTTGACGAACATCTCGGAGATGGCCGTGTCCACCTCCTGAGTGCGGCGGGCGTACCGCTCAAAGAGTTGCGTTTTGTACCCGCGACGAGTGCGAGGTACAGGCAACTGCTCGATAAGCCCTACTGAGGTGCCGAGGTCCCGCCGATAGTGGCCGTTGCGTTGATCATTGCGCAGGGGGCTGCGCTCAAATGGCAGGGCACCCACCAGAGCGGTGACTTCCTCTTCAAGCACCGCTGCTAGGGCAAACCGTACTGCTTCTCGCACTTCTATTGTCAGTATCTGCGTGAACTCTTCTTGACTGAGAGGCTGAGGTCGGGTATCTTCTGATTTGGGAGCCATTGGTTTGTAGAGTATCCCAAAAGCTGGACACAGGAGATAGTCAGATTCGATGATTCGAATTATCAAGACCCAGTATAATCTGGGTGTCCAGCAGAAAGGGGTACATGATGAACACGAACGGCATCAGCAAGTTTACAAAGGGGCGGGCACGAACAAGCTACAGCCCGCAGTTCAAGGCACAGGTGGTGTTGGAGGTGCTCACCGGCACAAAGACAGTGAGCGAAGCGTGTCGAGCCTACAACCTCAAGTACGAGTCGCTGAATCGGTGGCGCAACCACTTTATGGAGAACGCCGACCAACTATTCCAGACGGAAGGGCACTCTGACGCTGAGGAAGCACGGGTGGCCGAGCTTGAGCGAGTGATCGGGCGGCTCACATTGGAGTTGGAGATCGCAAAAAAAGCCTCCTCGCAGTTTCGTGCCCACCTTCAGAGAAGGGAGCGTTGATGCAGATGTTGGTCCAGCAGCACAACTACCCAATCAAGGCTGTCTGCCAGGTGTGGGACGCAGCTCGGTCGAGCTACTACTATCAGGGTGCCACCCCTGATGAGAGTGAGGTCCACCTGCGGACTGCTGTTGAGCAGGTGGCCGCCGAATGGCCCACCTATGGGTGTAGGCGTTAGGCGTATCACCCACCAACTGCGCCGAGAAGGCTACAATGTGAACACCAAGCACGTGTGGCGGCTGATGAGGGAGTTGGGCTTACAGGCGGTGCAGCCGAAGAAGAAGTGCCGCACCACCAACAGCACCCATTCCTTCCCTCCTTCCCTCGCTTCCCCAACCTGGTGCTGAGGCGGGAGCCCAACGGAGAGTGGTCACACTTGGACATTGTGCGACCAG
>JBBSGN010000268.1:0-4924 GCA_038254085.1 Chloroflexia bacterium
CCAGGTGCCGTCTGGCACCGCGGCGGCGCTCAACGGAGCCTACGTATAGATGCCGGCCACTCTCGACGCCCGGTTCGCTGCGCTGGTCCTGATCATCGTCCTCGGCGTTGCGTTCGACTTCATCAACGGCTTCCACGATACAGCCAACGCCATAGCCACCGTAATCTCCACTCGCGTGATGAGCACGGGCCTGGCGATACTCATGTCGGCGGCGCTCAATTTTTTGGGCGCGCTCACCGGCCAGGCTGTAGCCAAGACCATCACGAGTGGGCTGGTGGACCCGGCGGCGGTCAAGGCGCTTGCTTTTGCCCCGGCGCAGACTATGGTCATGGCGGCGCTCATAGGCGCGATAATCTGGAACCTCCTAACCTGGTACTTCGGCATACCCTCCTCGTCGAGCCACGCGCTGATCGGTGGGGTGGTGGGGGCGGGCGCGGCTGCCCTGGGCACAGGCAACGTGGTCTGGTCAGGGCTTATCCAGAAGGTGGTGCTGCCGCTTATCTTCTCGCCCATAATAGGCTTCGTGGTGGCGGCCTTCCTAATGCGGTTTCTCTTTTGGGCGTTCGCTAAAGCCAGCCCCAGGCGGGTAGGTAACACCTTCCGGCGCTTACAGGTGGTGTCGGCGGCGGCTATGGCTTTCAGTCACGGCTCTAACGACGCCCAAAAGACGATGGGCGTGATCACCCTGGCCCTCTTCTCCGCCGGATTCAAGCTGCCGGTAGACGCGAAGGGCGTGCCCAACATACCTGTTGAGGTGATATTGATCGCGGCCACGGCCATGGCCTTCGGCACGGCGGCGGGCGGCTACCGCATCATCAGGACGATGGGCCAGCGCCTGGTCCACCTCGAGCCTATACACGGCTTCGCCGCCGAGACCACCGCCGCCGCCATCATCGAGACCGCCTCGCGCCTCGGCTTCCCCCTCAGCACCACCCACGTCATCTCTTCGTGTATACTTGGCGTAGGCGCGGCCCGCCGCCTCTCAGCTGTGCGCTGGAGCGTGGCCTTCAACATTGTCCGCGCCTGGATATTCACGATCCCGGTCTGCGCGACGCTCGGTTTCATAGCATACAAGTTCCTGGATTTGGTTTTTCCTTGAAACGTGAATAACTAAACGCAGAGACGCAGAGACGCAGGGAGCGCAGAGGACCACACAGAGATTCTATTGTTTTTATTTACGTTTCACATATCACGTTTTACGCCCGGAGACTCCTATGCGGCGAAGCACAATAATAATTATAGTGCTGATTGTTGTGGCGCTGGTGGTGGCGCTGTTCGTGTTTGGGCGACGATCCCCTACCCAGTTGTCATCGAATAACCCAGGCTCCGGATTGTCCAATGACCTCGGCAAGCCGAAGCTGGTAGCAGGTACCTTCCAGGGCTGCCCGGCTTCGGGCGACGGCGGCGACCCGGCGCTGAACACCCTCAAGAACCGCATTGATGAAGGGCAGTGGCAACCCACAACGGTAGCGGCGATACTGGCCCTCGACTGGCCTAAAGCTATAGAGCAGAAACCGCGCTCACGTTGGTCCAAAAGCGACGCGCAAGCCATAGCCCAGCACGAAGGTACGCCCGTGCAGGCGGAGGGTTATCTGGTGGCGGCCAAGAAGATGAGTCCCGAATCGTGCAATTGCCACTCTGTTGACAACGTGGACTTCCACATCTGGCTGGTGGATGACGCCAACAAGGGGCGCGAGCAGTCAATTGTGGTCGAGGCCAGTCCCAGGGTGCGCTCGGTCCACCCGGCCTGGACGATCAACCGTTTCAGTCAGCTTGCTTCTCGGCGTGAGCGCGTGCGTATCAGCGGCTGGCTGATGATGGACCCAGAACACCCCGACCAGGTAGGCAAGACGCGCGGCACCATCTGGGAGATACACCCTATTATGCAGGTAGAGACCATATCGGGCGGGCAGTGGCGACCGCTTGATAACGGCACCACCGGCGTCTCCTCAGCGCCCGCAGTCGCGCAAACCGCGCCCGCCGTCACCCCTGTGGATACTGCCACAGCGCCGCCGGTGGGCAACCCTGCTGTCCAGGACAACCAGAAGGTGCAGATTACCAACGTGAACTTCGATGGGCAGAAGGGAAGCGCCGAGCCTGATGAGTATGTAGAGATAACCAATGGGGGCGAAGAGGCAGTTGACATAACCGACTGGGTGCTACAAAACGCTTCCGGCAGGGACGAGTTCAAGTGGGAGAGTTACGTCTTGCAGCCGGGTGCGACCATAAGGGTCTACACCAACGAAGCGCACACCGAAAGCGGCGGCTTCTCTTTCGGCTCAGGGCACGCCGTCTGGCCGAATAGCGGGGGCGTTGCCGAGTTGTACGACGCAGATAAAGAGCTTGTATCGAGGTACGCTTATGGCAACCAGAAGTAAGAAGCCCAAAAGCCCCAAAGCGGCGCAAAGTAGGGACGGCCAGCCCGCCCAATCCCCACAGGCTCCGCAACCCGTGCCCACCATACGCAAGGGTATCTATTTGTCCACTCTTATCTACCTAGAAGGCAACCAGGCGGCCCCGGACGATTTCACCGCCCTGGCGACCTCGGCCCTCAAGAACGCATTGTCCAGCGCGCTAACCGGCGACCACGACGGCTTGAGCATGACGCTCAAGAAGATAGAAGTGCAAAACGACGTAGAGCAGGACGATGGGGCGGGTAGTAGCAAGTCGCGTGGGGGTAAGGGCGAGAAGTTTCAGTTCTGACTGGACCCAGCCCCAAGTTGGCTATATACAAACCGTCTCGCCCTTGTCATTCCGAGCGGAGTAAGGAATCACTGGCCTTAGCACTCACTTGCCTGGCACTTGCCTCTATCCCAAACATCCTACTAACGGATAGTGATTCCTCGCTCCGCTCGGAATGACAGACCTCAGCTTGGTTCTCGTATGGCGAATTAGCCCTTTCTCGAAGAATGGCAGAAGACTTCTACTGCGACGAGGTGCTAAGTGGCCGCACGCCCGTCGTGAAGGTGGTGGAGACGCGCAACGTGCTGGCGTTTCACCATCCCCGCCCCTATTGGCCCGTGCATATTATCGTCATCCCTAAAAGGCATATCTCGTCTCTATTAGCTCTTCGGCCTCAAGGCGACAACCTGCTAATAGAGCTTATGGCGGTGGTCAAGCAGATTGCTATCCAGGTTCTGGCGGAGCATGGCGGTTGTCATATCATAACCAACCTGGGCAAATACCAGGACTCGAAGCACCTGCACTGGCATATCGGGGCGGGCGAGCCGCCAACCTAATCGGGTGGTACTACCTCCCTACAACACAAAACTCTTATTGCCCCTTGCCCTGGGCGTGTGCTAAAATCGCTCTATGAGCATCAGCACAGCCCCAGCCTCAGTGCCGCCTCAGTCTGTGCCGGAAAGCGGCGTCCAGGCACCCGGCGAACAGGCCAGGCGCACTGCTTTCGCCCTCAAGCGTATCCACCTGTGGGCCATCGTGCCTCTCGCCATCGCCTGGCTCGCCGCCAGCGTTGACTTTATCGAGCCTTTCGACTTCTGGTGGAACCTCAAGAGCGGGCAGATCATGGCCGAAACCGGGCGCTTCCTCAACTCGGACGTGCTGGTGTGGTCGCCCGTGCGCCTTCCCTATTACAACCCCCAGTGGGTCTCCCAGCTACTCTTCTACTGGCTTTATAACGCCTCTCCCTACCTGTTGCTCACCGTTCGCACGCTGATCATAGTGGCGACGGTGGGCCTGGTCCTGTGGCTTTGCACATGGCGGTCCGGCTCGCTGAGGGTCGGTTCACTCGCCACAGTTGTGGCCTATCTTACCGCCTGGACGAACCTGGGCATGAGGCCACAACTGTTCGCCTTTCTGCCCTTTGTGGGCTTCCTCTTCCTGCTTGAGCGCAAGGACGACCACCCACGTTGGCTGCCTCTGCTCGTGCCGATAATGCTCTTCTGGGTGAATACGCACGGCTCGTTCTTCCTGGGGGTGGCGTTATTAGGTATATACGCCCTCGGCACGCTAATCGAGCATCTGCGTAACCCCGGCCGGCTGAAATCGGGAGCGGCCCTATGGCAGGCTTTCTGGATCGTGGCCTCAGCCCTCACAACGTTGGCGAACCCTTACCTGGCCGACATCTACAGCTACTTCCTCATAGCCACCAACGATCCCATAGCCCGCGCCCTCAATATCGAGTGGCAGCCGCCAAACCTTGCAAGCGGCACCGGCATCCTTTTCTATGCAAACGTGCTCATCTTCCTGGTGTCGCTGTACGTGAGCAAGAGGCGACTGCGCCCCACCGAAATCCTGCTCCTGCTGGCCTTCGCCTACCTCTCCTTGACCTCCCTCCGCAACGTCATGTGGTGGGGCTGGGTGACTGCGCCTATCCTGGCCGCTAATTTCGCCGCCTGGGGCGCGGCGCATAATAGGGATCGGGGATCAGGGATTGGGGATCAGGGTGCTAACGTTGAGTCAGCATTACTAACACCCAACACTCAACACCCAATGCCCAGCAGGACCGAACTTCCCGCCCTCAACTGGCTGATAGCCATCATGCTGGTTGGCAGCGCACTTCTCTTTACTCCACTGTGGAGGCAGGCCAACCCGTTCGTGCCTGCGCCCTCCAAGACCGCGCTCTCATCTGACACCCCCATTAAACTGGCCGATTTCCTGACAAAATCGAGTGTCCCCGCGCCTATCTTTAACTACATGGAATGGGGTGGCTACCTCGGATGGGAGCTTTACCCGCGCTACCAGATGTTCGTGGACGGGCGGTTCGAGGCGCGCAAGGTAGAGGTCTGGAACAGCTATTTGTCTGTGTCGCGCGGTCACGCGAACTGGCAAAAAACCCTCGACAGCTATGGCCCCCACGGCATCCGCACCCTTGTCCTCAACAAAGATTTCCACTCGTCTCTCATCCCCCTAATAGCCGCCAGCCCCATCTGGCACAAAGTCTACGAAGACAAATTCGCTGCGG
>JBBSGN010000269.1:0-4913 GCA_038254085.1 Chloroflexia bacterium
ACTGCTTCCGGACTATACGACCTAGTGACTATATTTGAAGCGCTCCATGATATGTCGCAGCCCGTTGAGGCACTTCGCGCGATCAGGAGTATGCTCGCGCCCGGCGGAGTGGTTATCGTTGCAGATGAGCGCGTGGCTGAGAAATTTACCGCACCTGGCGATGAGGTTGAGCGGTTTATGTACGGATATAGCGTGCTCCTATGCTTGCCTACGGGCATGGCTGCTCAGCCATCGGCCGGTACCGGCACGGTCATGCGCCCTGATACTATGCGGCGATATGCGACGGAGGCGGGTTTCAGCGGTGTAGAGATCGTGCCAATCGAGAATGACTTCTGGCGCTTTTACCGTCTGGTCATCTAGCCGTATAGTGAGCCTCTTACGGGTGGCTTCGTGAGGACGCAGCTGCCCCAAGTGTGAATATGCATCAGATGGGAAGAGTGGAATGGCATGAGCCGGAGTCTGAGGTAGTGTCAGAACTCAGGACACGAGGCCCTAAACGAGCAGTTTTCAGTGATCTCGCAAGCGTGAATCTGCTCGCATTTGGGCCGATTTCCATGGTCGTGCTCTGAGTTCTGACACTTCCGTGGCTTAGTGCTCTGTGCGTGGACAGATGGATTATTGCACACTACAGGTTCCCAGGCATCCTCTCAGTATAACAGGCAGAAGTTATTATCAGGTTCAGTTCTGGCCCAAATGTCCGGAGCTACGACACAAACACAGGAGGCATATAGTGGTTAATCAAGAGAATATTACCCAGAGGCCCCCCAACTGGCACCCAAGGCCGGCTATGGAGACCAAGCCGCCCAAATTCATCATGAAGTTAGGGAACATCTTCATGAAGCGTATGGTGCGCGGCAAAATGGGCGAATCGATGATGCTAATAACATTCACCGGGCGCAAGAGCGGCAAAACGTTCACCACAGTCATCGGTTATACGCGAGAGGGGAATACTCTCACGTGCTTTACCGATAGCCCCTGGCAGAAAAACCTTGTTGGCGGTGCGCCCGTGACGGTCACTATCAAGGGTAAGGAGATAAAGGGCCTTGCTACCCCCCTCAGCGAACAGGACCAACTGAAGGAGTACGTAAAGCGCCACCTTCATAGCGGCGACCCCCAGGCCCCACGCCGTATGGGCCTATCGCTCCCCAAAGGCTATTTCCCCACTGACGACGAGTTACGAATCATGCTACGTGACCGCATGCTTTTCAGCATCGAACTGCAGGGCAGCAAATAGCCGCCGAACGAAACGACGTTGTTCTGCGGGTTCTGTTGCAAGAATCATCAAGGCCGCAGAATAACGTCGCTTGAGGAGACGACCCGACCGTACCACCGTAATCAGCCTCTATACTGACCATTTATCAACTCTTTCAACCCTTCCCAGTCTTGGGCGGGTTACATCACGATTACCAAAGGATAGCATGAGCTCAGATGGGACCAGGAGCCAATACAGCCGGTCATCGGCCAAATCACGGGCGAACTACTCCCTTAACCTCGAGTGCATAGGCTATGGCCTGCTCCAGCGTCATGGCCCGCCCCTCGTCCCAGACTTTACGCCACCTCACCTCGTCAAGTTGTGCACGGGCGGCAGCCAGATCGCGCTCGTATTCGGCAAGTTCTGCTGCGGAAAAGGTAGTGCCCAGAGCTTCGCGCAAAGCTTCCGCCGCTCCCCACAGACGTACGGCGCGTTCCACGATGCTTTGCGATGCAGTTACTTTAGCCAGACCCGCCAGACAGCCAGCGAAGCCCCACTTGTACCCTAACTCCACCCTGATTGCAAGGCTCTTCTGGTAAAGCGAGCGTGCCGCGTCGTAATCGCCCTGCTTCCTGGCCACTTCCGCCAGATTCGTGAGCGAGACAGCGATGCCCCTCCTGTCCCCCAGCTCAGTCCGCATCGCCAGGCTCTCCGCATGTAAGGAGCACGCCAAATCGTAGTCTCCTTGATCCCTTGCCACAACCCCCAGGTTGTTGATAGAAGCGGCTACGGCCCGTTTAGAGCCGAACTCCCGCCCTATTGCCAGGCTCTCCTCAAAAAGTGAGCGTGCAGACCCCAGGTCCCCCTGGTTTTGGGCCACCATCCCCAGGTTGTTGAGCGAGAGGGCCACGCCTTCCTTATCCCCCAACTCCCGGTATATAGCAAGGCTCTCTTTGCTGAACGAGCTTGCGGACGCGTAATCCCCCTGTGTCCAGGCCAGCCACCCTGCTCCCAGGAGCGCCTTCGCCCTCGCTGCCGAATGCGCCCCCAGGCCGACCGTCTGTCCTGTGACAATATCGTCTTGTTTTCTCGTTCTCATGTCTGCCATATGCAGTACAGCAAACAACTGCTGCCGCCCTTCACTAAAGTGACCATGTACGTACCAGAACTTCCATAAAGCTCCGGCCAGCCTCAACTCTAGTTCCTCATCCTCCACATTCTGCACGTCTGCGTCTCTCCCGTTTCGTGATCTCCTGTTATCGCTTGACCGGCGCAGCGCCGCACGCAGGTTGCCGTGCTCCTCCTCTAAGCGAGCCAGCCATTTCGCCTGCCGCTCACCTGTCAGTTCTTCCTCCGCTCTCTCTGCCAGCGCGAGAAAATAGTGCGCGTGTTGCCGGCTCAGCTCTTCTGCCTCTCCATTCTCATCTAGCTTCTCCCTAGCGTACTCATGTATGGTCGCCAGCATCACGAAGCGAGGCTCCCCTCCTGCTCCTTCCACTTGTTGTACAAGGCTCTTACTTATCAGCGACTCCACCCCATCCAGCACATCCACGGTAAGGTCGCAATTCGCATTGCATACCGCTTCTATGGCTTCGAGAGTGCGCCCTCCTACGAATACTCCCAATCGCCTGAACAGCTTCTTATCCTCTTCCTCTAGCAGATCGTAGCTCCATGCGATTGCACTCCGAAGCGTCTGATGGCGAACAGGTAAGTCTTGCGCCCCTCCGGTCAAGAGCTTTAGCCTGCTGCTCAACCTCGCCAACATAGCCGAGGGCGTCAGGATTCTTATACGAGCGGCGGCTAGCTCAATAGCGAGTGGCAGCCCGTCCAGGTGGCGGCAGATCTCGCCTACCACTGAGACGTTCTCAGGGGTGAGCTTGAAGTCAGACCTGGCTGCCTGAGCCCTCTCAAGGAAGAGGCGCACCGCGTCGTACTGCGGGAGGCATTTGATGGCCTCAACAGAGGTTAGTCCATCGGCTGTGTCCTGCGTATACGCCGCATCATGGGAAGACGCGGCGGGCGGCAGCGCCAGTGGGGGCACCTCAAAATCGTGCTCCCCGTATATGTGCAGCACCACCCTGCTCGTTACCAGCACCTTCACCTGCGGAGCCGCCTCCAACAATTGAGCTATTACTGGCGCCGCTGCGGCCACCTGCTCAAAGTTATCAAGCACAAGGAGCGTTTGCTTATCCTGTAGATAGGCTTGCAGGCTCTCAAACGGCGAACGCCCAGCAACTTCCTGAACAGAGAGGGTCCTCACGACGGTGGAGGCGACCAGGCCTGCATCTGTTATGGGCGCTAATAATACCAGGAACACGCCGTCGCTGAAGTCGTCCGCCAGGTCTGAGGCCACGCGCAGAGCTAATCGGGTTTTTCCAACGCCGGGCGCGCCAATGAGAGTGAGCAGCCTGACCCCAGGCCGGCGCAGGAGCGTACATGCTGCCTCTATTTCCCCCGCGCGGCCAACAAGGTCGTTGGGGTGAGCGGGTAGATTGCTGGGGTGTTGGAGCCTGTGGAAGGTGCGCCAGGGTGTGTGACTGTTGGTCTGAGCGAGTTGTGCAGATCCCTCAGCAGCTAGTTCCGCTCTGGCGAATTCCACGAATTTGGAGCGTTCTTCTTGAGGAATATCGAGGCAGCCTGCCAGGCACTCTGCGATTTGCTTCGAGGGCCGACGCTCGCCCGTTTCGATCTTCTCAACAGTCTTCGCCGAGCACCCTGCACGCCAGGCAAGGTCTCGCCGGGTCAGATCAAGCTCTTTGCGCCGCTGCTGGAGCCATAGACCAAACGAGGTTCCTTCGTCTTTCAAAGGAGTTTCCTTCCCGGCGGGAATGAATGTCTACCTCAACGTTGAGAACGAGTTAGTTAGCCGCGCTTGAATAGCACTGTAAGTTTATTTTGTAGGTGTAATTGTAGGAATAATTATAGCTGTTTCGGGTTTCATTGTCGACGGAACTCGGCTAGAGTGGTAAGACCGTTACACTTCATGCTGAATATTGAGCGAGTACAGAGCGAATACAGCAGGGACTACAGGGGCGCGCTCTGCGGCGCATGGCTCAGCTCATTTCCTGAAGCAAGGGAAAGGAAGGAAGAGCAAATGACACAGAGAGAGAGTGAGAAAGAGTACGGGCAAACAAGGGGGCGATATCTATTCTTGACGGTGCCGGTGCTCACGACGTTGCTCGTAGGGGTGCTTGTCACTCTCATCAAGCCAGTCAGCGCAGCGTTTCCAACAGGCCACGCATTGGCTAGGGCTACGGCTCAACATCAGTATCCGCTTCAGCATCGGGTTCCGCTTCAGCCCCAGGATCAACCCTGGCGCCAGCTTCAGCACAGCCAAAAGGCACCGAAAGGCCCCAGCGGCGGCACCGCAACGACGATGGCAACCGGCACTCCGACTCTTGCGGCTACCACCGCTACTGATACCTCCACAGCGATTGCCACCCCCACTGCTATACCTGCATGCGGATTAGCATGGCGTATCGTCACCAGCCCCGACCCCGGGCCACACAATCAGCTTTTCGGGGTAGCGGTTGTATCAGCCAACGATGTGTGGGCTGTGGGATATTACAATAGCGGAGTTCTACCGCTGACGCGGATCGAGCATTGGGATGGTAGCGCCTGGAATATCGTGCCCAGCCCTAATATCCCGGCTAGCGATAATGTCCTCAATGGAGTCGCAGTTGTGTCCGCCAGTGATGTGTGGGCAGTCGGGTACTCCTAT
>JBBSGN010000270.1:0-4907 GCA_038254085.1 Chloroflexia bacterium
CAGGTACAGGTACAGGTACAAAGGCTCCGAACACGTAACCGCTACCTCGCAAGCCATAATCTATCTCCTGCTTGGCTCGCCCACACTCAGGCTCCGAAGAAAGCAATCGAGAGCCAGGGTAGCTCTTAGCAGTGAGCGGTCCCATCTCGTCCAGGCACAGCACTATAGCACTATTCCATCCTCAGGAGGATTGATGTACAACTCGATTATGGCCCCCTTTTTTCAGCAAAGAGTGGATCAGCCTTGCCTGCCTTGCCTGCCAGTTTAGCTTGTTCAGAGAACCACCGTTCCTGCATACGCCACTTCAGCCCCTCGCGCCTCAGCAATACCGCTATTCGGTCCCGGCTGATCGGAATCCCGCGATACTCTTTGAGGTACGCACCTACTCGGTCCCGTGTCCAAGCGCCAAAAGGTAAAGGTGGCGTGAGTTGCAACGTTTGGCTTAGGACCTGCGGGTCGCAGTGGTGAGAGCAGTTTGGATGCTCTCTCCCACCTGCTCTTGTGTGTATGTAGGAGGACGGCTCGTCCTCGGCTCGTCCTCGGCTCGTCCTCAAAGCCTGCTAAACCCTCCTTGTTGAAGCATTCTATCCATCGGCGAACTGTTCTGTCACACAACTGCACTTGTTGTGCTATCCTGGATCCTGGACCCTCGCCAACCCTCTCGGCTCAACCACACGATATGTGCTCTTTGCACTTTCTGGTGCGCTTCCGTTCCGTTCGTGAATGGGACAGCCTGCGGAGTTTGTCTGCTTCTTCTGTGGTCATCTGGCGAGCTTTTAGCATTGGGCTACCTCCTTCTTATGACACAATTCTACGCTAACTTGCAAGATGCTCCACTGAGTATGACAAAGGGGAGTGGATACGGCTAAGAGACATCATGCTTTTGAGACGAATTATTTTTGCGTGGTTTTACGCTTGAGCGACGTGCCGTATAATACCCTCATGCACCGACTGTTTCTGCGCGCCCGAAAACGCGCCTGCTGGCATCTTCTTCTTTCAATTATCCTCGTAGTAACCGTGCTGTCTGCGTGCGATACGCAGCCTGTGCCTATAAACGTTGGACCTGGGCCGACGGCCACGCCGGTGCCGCCGCCCACTGCGACCCAGCCGCCCCACCGCTCAGGCGGAACGCTCACTGTACGCATATCGTCGGATGTGTCTACGCTCAATCCCTGGCTGGCGGGCGGGGACGCGAACGCGCAGAGCGTGACAGGGGTTATCTTCGATGGGCTTACACGGCTGGACAACCATTTGCAGCCAGTGCCCGACCTGGCGGAAAGCTGGGACGTGTCGGACGACGGCACCTCAATCACCTTCCACCTGCGACAGAACGCCTTCTGGCACGACGGACAGCCCTTCACCGCCCAGGACGTGGTGTGGTCCTATCACACCCTGGCGGCCCTGTCCGCCGACAACACGGCGCTTATCCACATACAGGATGCCGTGACCGCAGTCGAGGCCACCGACCCGGTGAGCTATACAGTGCGCTTCACCCTCAAACGGCGCTACTCGCCCATACTGGTCGACCTCGCGCTGCCTATCCTGCCCAGCCACATCTTGTCGGGCACGATGGCTGACAAGCTGGCTGCCAGTCCTTTCAACGACAAGCCGGTGGGCACGGGACCTTTCGCCTATGACGGCAGAGTGAGCGACCAGAACATCACCCTCAAGCGCAACGACCGCTATTATGGCGGCCCGCCCTCGATTGACCGTGTGGCTTTCCTGGTGGCGCCAGACCTGAAGATTACTGAAGATGCGATACGCAAAGGCACGCTGATGCTGGCCCAACTGCTGCCCAACAACGCCGAGGGTTTGGTCAAAGAGGACAAAGGCGTGCGGGGCGGTTCCTACGACGAGCTTGGGTATGACTTTGTGGCCTTCAACCTGCGTCCTCCTCACCCGTTCAGCGATACGCGGCTGCGGCAGGCGTGGGCGTTGGCCCTCGATAAGCCGGGGCTGGCGTTCCAGGCGACGGGCGGCGGGGGCGACCCGGTGTGGAGCGACGTTAACAAGGCGTCGTGGGCCTACAACCCCGATGTGCCCAAGAGAGGCGGCGACCCGGAGGCCGCGCGCAAGCTGCTGGCCGACGCGGGCTGGGTGGACAAGAACGGCGACGGCATTGTGGAGAAGGACGGCAAGCCGTTGCAGGTGTCGCTGTACGTGCGTAACGATAATGAAGTCCGCCGCAGGGCCGCCGAGGCGATGGTTGAGCCACTAAGGCGCGTAGGTATCGGTGTGAAGGTAGCGCCCAGCGATTTTAATAGCGCGCTGCTGGGGCACATCAGCCCCAACGCCAACCCGCCGTTCGACTTCGACGTGGTAATGCTAGGCTGGACCCGCACCAGCCCCGACCCCGACTCATTCGCGTTGTTCCATTCGAGCCAGATACCGACCGCCGCCGCGCCCGGCCTGCTCAACTTCCCCGGCTTCGCGGCCCCTGAGCTTGACTCGCTGGCCCTGGAAGGCCGCTCGACCTACGACTTCGCCCGCCGCAAAGAGATATACGACCGAATACAGACGATCATTGCCGAGCAATTGCCCTATTACTTCCTGTGGGCCGAGAAGTTCGGCGTGGTGGCCGGGCCGAAGTTGAAGGGGGAGATAGATTTCGGTTCGCCGCAGTATTTGTGGAATATAGAGAAATGGTGGATAGAGTAGGGATTAGGGTTTCCACGGCACTACCTTCAACGGCGTTTTCAGCGCAATCTCTGTCTTCCCCTCCTCCGTCTTTAGTGGTTGGTTGGGCTGGTCTTTCGCGTAGACCTGTAGCGAGATGGTATAATCTCCCGGTGTGAGGCCACCGGGTAGGCGCAGGTCGCGGTAGTCTATCATTTGCGAGCCTGCGTGCCACTGCGAGGTGGGCCAGAAGCCGTTGTCCGGCCCCTGGGCCTCGTCCACGACCGTCTTGCCTGTCGGGTCTTTTATCTGCACGCGGAAGATATAGTCGGTTGGCAGCTTCTTGTCGTTGCGCCAGTACATGGTGAGGGGGAAGTAAGAAGCGTCGGGCTGGGTGGTGGCGTTGTCGCGCAGTTCGTATATGTAGCCGAGGAATTGCAGGCCGTTGTCGAAGGTGTGTATCTCGATATGGTCGGGACCGGGATACCAGCAGTTGGGCTGGCCGTTGAACGCTATGCCGTACACCGTCACCCCATTAAACTCCTTCGTGTCGAAGGTCTGATAGTTGTACTGGAACCACTGTTGCACCTTGTTGTCGGGGTCTTCCTGGGCCTGGCGAGCTGGTGACACCACCAGCCACGCTCTTTCGTGACAGTTAGTTGCGTCTCGCAGCGCGTCGTTCAGTTCTCTCTCGCCGAAGTTCTTGGTGCGCAGGCTCGGTATGGTCTTCACGTTAACTTGCGGGACGTGGCCCGGACCGAGCGGCTTGTAGTAGGTGTCCACCGCCGTTACGAGATAGCCCGGAAAGACCACGATCACGTCGCGCAGGCGCAGGTGGTCCTGCACGTAGGCCATCCCCCCCCGCCAGTCCTCCTTCTGGAACTTCGGGGAATAGTTTACGCCCGTGAGGGCCACAATGGTCGCCACTGCTAATATACCCGCCATACCGGCCATCAACAAAGGGTGGGCGCGCCTGAGTGTCAGCAGGCCGGCAGCCGCCATGATCAAATAGGGCAGCAGGGCCATGATCAGATAGCGCGGCTGGAAAAGCGGAACCCGTAGCGTGATCAGCCAGAAGAGGATGATTGGGACGAGCCAGAGAGCAAGAATTAGTAGTTTTGAGTTTTGAGTTTTGAGTTTTGAGTTGATTTCGTCGTCCTGCCTCCTTCTTAGGAATGACACCATTCCGGCGAAGGCCAGCACGCCCATAGTTACGCCGCCTATCGCTTCCCAGGGTGGGGCGGCCTGGTTGACTGCGAACTTGACGAAGATAGTCTTCAGGATGTCGGTGAGGCCGGTGGGGGAGTACCAGCCTCCCACGTCCACTGTGTTGGCGAGGAGAGCGGCGAGACGCAGCCAGGCGATAGGGAAGAGCGGCGCGAGTATCAGCAGCATGGCCCAGCCCCACCGCACCAGGCGAGTACCAAGTACCGAGTACCGAGTACCGAGTGTTAAGTTAGCACTGACCCCTGATCGCCCCGCGCTGTCGCTCATACCCCCCGCCACTAGAAAGGGCGTTGCGGTTAACTGAGCTAGCAGCACAAGGCCGGACAGGCTGTGGACGGTGAGCATGACCCAGGTGGCTAGTACGTAGCCCGCCCATAGCGGGATGGTGTTGAGGCGCAAGGCGTCTACATACAGGAGCGCGCTTGCGAGGGTCATCAGCACCAGCAGGGTGTACATCTTGGCGTCCTGCGAGTGCCATATATGGAAGGGGTTGAAGGTGAGGAGCGCAGCCGACACGAGGCCCAGCCAATGCCCACCCACACGCCGGGCCAATCCGTACATGAGTGGGATGGCCGCCGTGCCGAATAGCGCGGACAGGCCGCGTATGGGCGCTTCATAGCCGGGGCCGAAGAGCAGATGCAGCAGACGCTCAAGTAGAGGTAGGGCGTTTATGGCCGACACCCAGTAGTGAAGCATCAGAGTGTAGAGGGGGCCGTTTTCGCCAGCCTGGGCGAAACCCTGTAAGAGCGTGCTTGCAGGCTGCTGGGCGCGGCGCACGATGTCGGCCTCGTCGAACCAGAATGATTCGACGCCGAGGTGATAGCGCCGCAGCAAGAAACCGGCAGCCGTGAGAGCGGCCACCCACACCCAGGGCTGTGCCATGAGGGCCAGCCTGCTCCACTCACGTAGCCTGATTTGAGTTATAGTTCCCGCCGAAGTTTGACTGCTCACCGACCTGTTAACCGACAAACACGCCTGTTGGTTGCACGCATAGTGTAATTATAGCACGGTAGTGACCAGTGACCAGCAATTCACACGGGTCCTCTGTATGAAGGAGCCAACCA
>JBBSGN010000271.1:0-4899 GCA_038254085.1 Chloroflexia bacterium
CTGCTTGCACTCCTGCTCGTCGGCGTGCTACTCGCCCCAGGCGCTTCGGGTGCTTCCGATGCTTCGGCAGTCGGTAGTCGGTCGTCCGTCGTCGGTCGTCCGTCGTCCTTCGACAAGCTAACCCCCCTCATCCCACCCATCTTCGGCCCCAACTACAAAGCTAACCAGGACAACACCGCCTACGGGCAGCACGAGCCGAGCCTGGCCGTGAGCCGCGTGCATACCAACACCGTGATCGTGGCCTCGAAGGATTACCGCGAGGGCAACGTCAAGCACGTGTGGATAGACGGCTCGACCGACGGAGGCGTGACGTGGCCCGTGCAGCTGCGCATACCCGGCATCCCAGCCGACAAGCCGATCCAGAGCGACCCTGTAGTCATGGCCCGCGACGACGGGCGCATCTACGTCTCGTGCCTGGGCACCGACAACACCACCTCCACGGGCGGCGTGTTCATCACCTGGACCGACGACGACGGGGCCACCTTCCACAGCCCCTCAGTGCCGGTCTACTATCCCGACAATCAACTCGACGACAAAGACTGGTTCGCCATAGACAACAGCCCATCCAGCCCCTACTACCACCGCATGTACATGATGTACGCGCCCGGCGCGGGCTACGTGGCCGAGCAGCATTCCACCGACGGCGGCCTCACCTGGACCCCGCGCCAGCAGATTGGCGATGGCGGCACCGAGTACACCTACCCGGTGGTGGGCAGCGACGGCACCGTATACAACTTCATGATGCAGAACTGGGGGGCCGGGCGCACCGGCACCGTCCAACTGACCAAGTCCACCGACGGCGGCCTCACGTGGGCCACACCTTCTATTGTAGCTTCCGCCCAGCAGCCCGGCAGCCCCATCCGGCCTGCCGATCAGTTCCGCTTCTTCGCCATCCTTAGCGCTGCCGTAGACCCCAATAACGGCTCGCTCTACGTGGCCTGGACTGATAACGCCAACTTCAACACGAATGGCACCGACGTGGTATACGTCAAGAGCACCAACGGCGGGGCAACCTGGGGCACCATCACGCGCCTGAGCCACGACCCGACGGGCGTGGTGCGCGACCATATCACACCCATGCTGAGTGTGGGTGCGGACAGCAAGCTGCACGCCTTCTGGCTCGACCGCCGCCTCGACCCCAACAACCACCTGTTCGACAGCTGGTACAGCTCAAGCACCGACGGAGGGGCCACCTGGGACCCCGACACGCGGGTCAGCACGCAGTCGCAAGACCTCAACGTGGGCTTCCCGCCCGGCAGTGGCAACGCCGCCGGGGACTATTGGGGGTTAGACACCGCCCGCGATACCGTTTACGTCGCCTGGAACGACACGCGCAACGGCAACCAGGACATCCTCGTGTCGAAGGGCTTGATGAGCGGCCCTCCGGTCACACCCACCGTCACGCCCACCGGCACAGAAACGCCGGTGCAGCCGACCAGCACGCCGCCCGCCTTGACCAGCATGACCAGCACCCCCAATTCAACATCTACTGCCACCATCACTGCCACTGCTACTGCCGCTAGTAGCCCCACTCAGCCGCCCGCATCTCCCACAGACGCCGCTACCGTCACGCCGCTCGCGTCTCAAACAGCCACCCCCTGCTCCATCCAGTTCAGCGACGTACCCACCACTAACCCCTTCTACAGCTACATCCGATGTCTCGCCTGTCAAGGCATCGTGAGCGGCTACAACGATGGCACCTTCCGCCCCGGCAACAACGTCACGCGGGGGCAGACGGCCAAGATCGTCGCCAACAGCGCGGGCTATTCGGAGCCTGTGCCCTCAACTCAGCAGACCTTCGAGGACGTGCCCAACACTAACCCCTTCTGGGTATACATCGAGCGGGTAGCCAACAGAAGCATTATTAGCGGCTACAGTTGTGGCGCGCCACCCGCAGGTCCTTGCGTCCCGCCCGCCAACCGCCCCTACTTCCTGGCCTACAACGACGTAACACGAGGCCAACTAGCCAAGATAGTGTCGGGCGTAGCAGGCTACTTGGACCCCATACCGGCGGGCCAGCAGACCTTCACCGACGTGCCGCCCTCTAACCCCTTCTGGCTGGCTATAGAACGTGTGGCCCTACACGGGGCCATCAATGGCTACGACTGTGGCGCGCCACCCGCTGGGCAATGCGACCCTCAGAGGAGACCCTATTTCCTGCCGTTCAACACCGCCACGCGAGGGCAGGCCGCCAAGATAGTAGCGAGTGTGTTCTTTCCGGGGTGCCAAACGCCTGCCCGCTATAGGGTACAATGATAGTATGAGCGTTACTTTGCAGCCGGATGGGGTTGTCTCTTCGAGCCTGGGGCCAGACAAGAAACCTGTCGGCTGGCTGGCAGGTGTGGTCAAGGCCTACCCAATGGGCAATCGGCAATACATCGCCCTGCGTGGCGTTGACCTCGCCCTATACGCGGGCGAGTTTACTGCTATAGTCGGTCCGTCGGGCAGCGGCAAGTCCACCATCCTCAACATGATAACCGGCATAGACCGCCCCACACAGGGCCAGGTCGTCATGGGCGGTGTGCCGATTCACCTTATGAGCGAGAACGAGCTTGCCCGGTGGCGCGGCGCCCACGTCGGCATCGTCTTCCAGTTCTTCCAACTGCTGCCCACGCTTACCGCCCTGGAAAACGTCATGCTGCCCATGGACTTCCTCAACACCTATACGGGTACGGGCAAGAGGCGCGAGAGGGCGCTCTCGCTCCTCGAGCGGGTCGGCCTGGCGAGCCACGCAAGCCATCTCCCCAGCGAGCTGTCGGGGGGCGAGCAGCAGCGCGTCGCCATCGCCCGCGCCCTCGCCAACGACCCCCCTATCCTGATAGCCGACGAACCTACCGGCAACCTGGATACGGCCACAGGCGAGCGCATCATGGCCCTCCTCAGCGAACTGAGCCGGCAAGGCAAATCGGTCGTCTTCGTCACCCACGACCCGTTATTGGCCGCCAGCGCCCAACGGGTGATCCATGTGCAGGACGGGAATATTGTAGCCGACGAGTATCATTCGTAAAGCACCGGCTCTGGCCGCCCACTGGCAATCGAGCGGTTGGCCGCCAGCGTGGTCGCCAGCGTGCCCAGCCCGTCCCGGTAGGGGCATCGGATTAGCGATTGGTCGCCCGTCTGCACAGCCCTCACGAAGGTCGCTATTTGCTCAGGATAGCCACTAACGGCGTCGTGGTAGTCAATCCGGCGGCCATCCACGCTCCCGCGCACCGTCCAATCGTCGAACACCAGGTCGAGATGCAGGTCGCGCCCAATCAGCGTGCAGCTCCAGAAGAACTGCCACACCGCGCAGGTCGAAATCACCGTACCTATGGCCCCGCCCTCAAAATCGAGGCTAATCGTGCTGACGTCTTCGTAGTCCACCCGGTCGGGCACGTGCCCTTCCCGCCCGATAGCATACACCGAACGCACGTTGCCCGCGAAGTAGCGCGCCAGGTCTACGATGTGCGTGCTCTGCTCGATAATCTGCCCACCCGACAGTGCCTTTTTGCTGTTCCAGCCGCCCGGCATCGCGCCCAGCACCTGCCCAACCACCATCGCCACCTGCCTATCGGATATGAGGCCCTTGGCGTAATCGGTTATCCCACTATACCGGAACATATAGCCGACGCTGTTTACGACCCCCGCCGCCTCAATCGCCTCAAGGCTTCGACGCGGCGTCTCCAGATCGAGGCCAAGCGGCTTGGTGGTGAAAATCGCGCACCCATGCCGTGCTGCGAGCACCAGTTCGTCCGAGCGGGCAAATGGCGGTAGATTGTCGAACACCGCATCGAGTTGTAAGGTATCTAGCATCTCACGGTAGTCGCCAAAGACACGCGCCTCTCGGCCCGCTGCCAGTTCCTGCGCCCGTCCAAGGTCTATGTCGCAGAACGCCGTCACTTGTGCGTCGCTCGGCATCGCGTCCAGGCGGGATAGATATTCGCGGGCGATACCACCACAGCCGACAAAGCCGACGCTGATCACGCCTCTTGCCCTCCGTTAGATTGCCGTGCTACGTAATAAGCGCCACTGATGCGCTGCACGGCCTCTGGTTCTAACGGCTCGGCGATGCAGATAGCCACGTTAGCCTCCAAGTGCGCCAGTCGTGTCGTGCCCACTATGGCTGTGCTAACCATCGGGTTGGCAAGCACCCAGCGCAGGGCCAGGTCGAGCCGCCCGACCCGCGCCCCCAACCCGGCCCAATCCATGCGCTGGGCAACGTCCCACTTCCACGACCAATCGGGGTGTGCCGGTCGCGCGCGTAGATCGGGGATGCCATTCGCCACGGGCTGCTTGACGATCACTCCCATGCCGCGCTCGACGGCAGCCGGTATGACATCCGTCCCTGGCTCTTGCTGCAAGATGCTATAGCTTATTTGCAACGTCTCGAACGCGCCAAGCTCGACTGCCTTCCGCGCCTCGGCTCCGTCCGCGCTCACGCCTACATGCCGCACCTTCCCCGTGTCGCGGGCACGCAACGCCCCGTTCAGGGCCGAGCCATCCTCCAAAACCCACATAGGCGGGCTGTGCAATTGTACCAAATCGAGATAGTCGGTCCGCAAGCGTCGCAGGCTCTCTTCAATCATGTTCAGCACGCCCGCCTCCGACCAATCCTCGCGCACGTCCCAGCCCGTGCCGTTCCACATCTGTACTCGCCCGCACTTGCCCGCAAGCATCACTTCCTGCCTCCGCCCCTGGATGGCCCGGCCAAGCAGCGACTCGCTATGCCGGTAATCAGGGGCTGTGTCGAAGAAATTGACGCCTAGATCAAGGGCGCGCTGCAATAGTGGCACGAAGCTCGCCTCCCTTTCGGCCTCCGAAAAGCCAATCGGCGCGCCTCCATACCCAAGCACCGACACTTGAAGACCAGTATTGCCTAACGGGCGTTGTGGAATCGGCACGCTCTTCTCCCTTTTCTTC
>JBBSGN010000272.1:0-4889 GCA_038254085.1 Chloroflexia bacterium
CGCTAGGCACCGCCATACACTGGCTCCTCTTCGGCTTCTCCAAGCGCCACGCGCAACAGCCTTTCCTGCGTGGCCTCCTCGCGGCTGAACATACCTGTTAGGCGCCCCTCGTGCATAACCATTATGCGGTCGCTCATCCCCAGCACTTCGAGCAGTTCCGAGGAGACCATCAAGATGGCTACCCCTTGCGCGGTCAACTCGTTCATCAACTGATACACTTCAACCTTGGCTCCGACGTCAATACCTCTGGTAGGCTCGTCGAAAATGAGCAGTTTGCTCCGCCCGGCCAGCCACTTGGCGAGCACCGTCTTCTGCTGGTTGCCCCCGCTCAAATATTGCACCGCCTGCTCGAGGTTGGGCGTGCGAATCCTCAGTTGTCGGACCAATTTGTTTGCGACCTCGAACTCACGTTTGCTGTCGAGAAATATACCGCGCGATACCGCCTCCATGTGGGCCATAGTGATATTCTTAGCGACCGAGAGCACCAGCACAAGCCCATGCTCCTTGCGACTCTCTGGTAGCAGGCCGAGACCCGCATGTATGGCCTCCGAAGGGTTCTTGAAGCGCACCGGGCGATCCTCGATGTAAATCTGGCCCGCGTCAAGAGGGTCGGCGCCGAAGATGGCTCGCACCAACTCAGTGCGGCCCGCGCCCACCAGGCCCGATATGCCCAGCACTTCGCCCGCGTAAGCCGAGAACGAGATGTTGCGTAGCACCCCCTCGCGGGTGAGGCCCTCAACCCGCAGTATCTCAGGCCCGCGTGGAGCGGCCACCTTCGGGAACTGCTGGTTGATCGTGCGTCCAACCATCATTTGGATGAGCGTGCCTACGGGTGTACCGGCTACCTGGACGGTGGCTACACTCTTTCCATCCCTCAACACGGTTGCCCTGTCTCCTAGCTCTTTAACCTCGTCGAGCCGATGCGTGATATAGACGATTGATTTGCCCTGTGATCGCAACTTCTTGATCACCTTGAATAGCTCGTCTATTTCGTGTCCGGTAAGCGCGGACGTAGGCTCGTCCATAACGATCACTTCGGCGTTTACCGAGAGCGCCTTGGCTATCTCGACCATCTGTTGCTGGGCCACTCCGAGGCCCGCGACTGGCTGATGGGGATCGATGGAGAGATCGAGGTCACGCAACAACTCTCCGGCCTGCCGGTAAAGCTTCGGCCAATCAATGACCCGCATCGGCCCGAGCGAGAAATTGAGCGGTTCGCGAGTGATGAAGATGTTCTCGGCTATGCTGAGCTGCGGGATCAGATTGAACTCCTGATAGATGACGCTTATACCGAGGCGCTGGGCCATGCCGGGAGAGTCGATGATCACGGGCTGGCCCTTCCAATATATGGCGCCTGCGTCCATCTGGTAGGCGCCGGTAAGGATCTTCACCAATGTGGACTTGCCCGCACCGTTCTCACCCAGCAGAACATGCACCTCACCGGCGAGCAGGCCGAAATCTACCCCCGCAAGGGCCACCACGCCTGGAAAGCTCTTGGTGACGCCCTCCATTCGCAGCACTTCTGGCCTCGCCTGCGCTGGGTGTGCTATCCCGCCCTGGGTTTCGGTCTCCACCGCTCGTTTCTCCATGAATTGCTAGGTGCTAGTCGTACCGACCGACTAAGAAGTAACAACTTGCAACTCGCAACAAGCAACTCGCACGCAGATACTCTCTTGCCCGCGTCGCGCCTTGCAGCGGGTCCTGGTGACCGGGCTGCAAGAGGTCAATGTCCTGTTCGATCACGAACCAGCCGTCGTAGCCAATGCGCTTGAGCGCCTCCAATACCTTTACTATATCAACACTGCCGGACTCCAAAGGGCTGAACAGCCCCGAACGGATGGTCTGCACGTAGTCCAGACCTTCGGCCCGCACCTTTTGCAGCACCTGTGCGTTGACATTCTTCAGGTGAACGTGGCGGATGATCTGGCCGTAAGCGGGGATAATCCGCATGTTGTCGCCCCCACCGTAGACCAGATGGCCCGTATCTAGGCAGAGGCCCAGGACGTCCGGGTCAACTACCGCGAAGAGCCGGTCTATTTCGGCGGGTGTCTCTACGTAGGTGCCCGCGTGGTGGTGGAAGGTGGTGTCCAGCCCGGCCTCGTGGGCTATCCGCGCCAACTCCTCCAGATAGGCCCCGGCCTCTTTCCACTGCGCTGCCGCGAGTCCATCCGCCTCGCTCACCCGCCCAGCGATCCTAGCCCGCTCCGGTGTGCCTTGTGCCGAGAGGATAAGCATCGTCGCGCACGCCTGCGTGAGCAGAGAGACTGCTTGCCGAACTGCCTGCCTCCCTTTGTCGAAGAGGGCAGGGTCGTGTACCGGCACGTCAACGAACGCCCCCACGAGCGACAGCCCGCGAGCCTGCAATTGGGCGGCCAACGCATCCGGTGAGGTGGGATAGAAACCCCACGGTCCAAGCTCGGTGCCCTCATATCCAGCCGCTCTTATCTCGTCCATCACGCGGGCATACGGGTAATCGGACCGCAGCCCTTCGACTTCGGTTATGCCCCATGATACAGGTGCGCTTGCTACTTTCATATCAAGGGTCGGTAGTCGGTAGTCAGGGGTCAGTTTATAACGGAAACCGACTACCGACTACCGACCACTCACATCAACCGCTCCTCGGATCGCTCCTTCAGGTATTCTTCCCGCTTGTCCTTCAGGTAGGCGGGTACGGGCACGTCCCACCAGCCGACCTTCGACAGGCCGGAGTTGGGCGCGGTGCGGCTGGTCATCATCTCGACCACCGCCGTCTGCCCTGATTGGAGAGCACCTTTGATGGCGTCTTTTATCTGTTCCGGGTGGTCTATCCGCACGCTATACGCGCCGAAAGCCTTTGCGACCTCGGCGAAGTTGGGCGAGTACGGTTCTCCACGCCGCAGGAACTCGGTTGCTACCACCCGGTCCTTGCCGAAGGTGTTCTGCTGTAGGTTCTTGATGGATTGCCAGCCCATGTTGTTGAATATCACGAACAGGATAGGCAAATCACGCTGCACGGCCACCCCAAGCTCCTGCATAGTGGCGAGAAAGTCGCCATCGCCTGCAATGCCCACTACTTGCTGCTTGGGAGCCGCCAGCGCCGCACCCACCGAGCCGGGAACTGTGAAGCCCATCGTCGAGAAGCCCCCAGACTGGATGTGGGTGCGCGGTGTGTACACCGGGAACTCCTGGTAAACCTGGCTTTGGGGCAGGCCCGCGCCCGTCACCACAATAGCGTCGCGGTCCAGCACCTGGCGCATCTCGGCTAGCGCCCGGCTGATGCTTATAGGCGAATCGTCCGATTCCCGCCGCCCCTTGAAGGAGTCCCACCACTCCTGCACTAGCTTGCCAATGCGCTGCGTGTACTTAGCATTGCGCCAATCCTTCGGCTTGCCCGTGTCCACCAGGGCTTGAAGCAGGTCGCCGAGGGCGGCGTTGGCGTCCCCTTCGAGACCGATCTCCACCGGGTAGTTCTTGCCTATCTCGCCGGGGTCTATATCAATTTGTATCAGCTTGGTGGGCGGGATGTTGTAAGTCACACCTCGGCGATACGACGACGCAAGCCAGTCTACGAAGCGCGTGCCCACCGCCAGCACTACATCCGCATCCCTCGTCAATTCGTTGGCGCAAGAGGCCCCTATGTCTCCGGGGTGCCAGGCGTACAGAGGGTGATCTTCGGGGAAAGCCCCCTTACCGTTCCAGGTGGTCACCACCGCCGCGCCGATGTGCTCGGCCACCCGACGCAGATTCTCTTCAGTGTTGGCGGTAATCGCCCCGCCGCCTACTACTATCACCGGACGCTGGGCGTTGTAGAGCATCTGCGCGGCTTTTGCGACTAATTGATGGTCGGGCCTTGTGCTGGATACTGCGCCGCCCGGCTCGCGGTCGGTGGGTTCGGGTAGGTCGCCTTCCCACGGCTCGGCTTGCAAGTCCATAGCGAGATCAATATAGGCAGGGCCGCGCCGCCCGGTCAACATCTCGTTGAAAGCGCGGTGGACCACGTGGGGCAACTGGCCCACCTGGCTCGGCTGCCACCACCGCTTAACTACTGGCTCCAGCACGCGCGGGAAGTTAGCCCAATGCTCGCGGTCTATCTCCTGCAAGATGCCGTGTCCACGCATATAGGTGTGCGGCGAGCCAGTGATGAGGAGCACGGCAGTGGAGTCGACATATGCCTGCGCCATGCCCACTACCGCGTTGGCGGCGCCCGGCCCAATCGAAGTGCTGGCGATGCACACCTGCCCGCTCACTCGGTAATAGGCGTCGGCGGCGTGGACGAGAGACTGCTCGTGATACATGCCTATCACCTTGAGCTTGTCGCGCCGGTTGTGAAGGGCGTCAAGGAACGCCACGTTACCATGTCCGGGTATGGCGAACACGTAGGGCACGCCTTCCTTGATAGCATACTCGGCGATTATCTCGCCCCCTGTCAGTCGCATTCAAGACCTCCGACGTTCGTTGTTGGTTGCGAGTTGTTGGTTATGAGCCTATTGGCCGATTGCGCGAAATCTAAATGACGACCTTTGCCCGGTTGCGTGATAATAGGGAGGCGCGGCTGTGGGCCGTGGTGCAGCCGGGGCGATAAAGGGACGCGCAGGCGAGCAATCAGGCAGCATGGCTGCTCCTCATAAAAGGAGGAGGGCAAGGGACCGGCTATGAGTGGTGCGCGGTGAGTGATCATGGCAGGCGCGCCTCCGTAGAATAGAACCGACGCCGCAGGCGGGTTCAGCATAGCACACGCTTCGCTGCGTGTCAATCCTCCGCCTTCTGGTGGGTGCGCGCCAGCGTTTAGGCGACTTTGAGGATACGAGTTTTGGGCCAGCTTTCTTCCCATCGCTCGCTGAGCAACTCAGCCCTTAGGGTCAGTACCCCTTGTGCTCCACGCTTTCCCCAACACATGCCTGCCCCCTTCA
>JBBSGN010000273.1:0-4887 GCA_038254085.1 Chloroflexia bacterium
CGCGCGAGGGGGTGGCCGCGCCTCTCACTTTTATCGTCAAGAAGCCTGAGCAGCAAGACCTGGGCCTTGAGTTCGTTGACCCCACCTTCGACGGCATCAAGCGGTGCAACAACCACTGCCCCTTCTGCTTCGTGGACCAGAACGCCCCCGGCCTGCGCCGCACCCTCGACATCAAGGACGATGACTTTCGCTATTCCTTCCTGTACGGTGGCTTCATCACCCTCACCAACCTGAAAGAGAGCGATTGGCAGCGCGTAGCCGACGAGCGCCTTTCGCCTCTGTACGTATCGGTCCACGCCACCGAACCCGACATGCGGCGGATGCTATTGGGCAACCCCCGCGCCCCCGAAATCGTGCCGCAATTGCGCCGCCTGGGCGAGATGGGCATCCAGACCCACACCCAACTGGTGCTGTGCCCAGGCATCAACGATGGTCTGCACCTTGACCGTTCCATCAGCGACTTAGCCTCCCTCTATCCTCACGTGCAGACAGTCGGCGTGGTGCCGGTGGGCCTGACGCGGTTCCGGCGCAACAATCACTACCAGATAAAGCTGGACATTCGCCCCTACACCGCCGAAGAAGCCTGCCCGATTATAGACCAGGTTGAGGGGTGGCAGCGCTACCTGCGGGACAAAATAGGCACAAACTTCGTCTACCTGTCCGACGAGTGGTACATCCTTGCTGGGCGCGAAATGCCCACTGCTAGACAATACGAAGGCTATCCCCAGCTAGAGAACGGTGTCGGCATGGTACGCCAACTCCTCGACGAGTCGAAGCGGACTGCCAGGAAGCTGCCGGCCAGTATAGAGAAGCCGGTGCGCGTGGCGCTTGCCTGTGGCGAGATGGCCAGGTTGGCCCTTGAGACCGCGCTGGCCCCTCTCCGGCAGGTAGAAAATCTCGATATTCGCCTGGTGGTCGTGAAGAACGATACACTGGGCGGCAACGTCACCTGCTCAGGTCTTCTGTTCGGCGAAGAAGTAGCCTCCGCCTTGCGCTCCCACGCGGCTAGTGGCGAAGAGCAGGCCGACCTCATCTTCCTACCACGCCGCATGTTCGACTTCCAGGGCCTGCGCACTCTCGACGAATGGACGGTCGAGAAGTTCCAGGCGGAGCTAGGTCGCCCCGTTATCAAGGCCGATTGGACCCGCGACATCTGGACCGCCGTCCAACGTAACCTACGCGGCGAAGACTGTTTCACCCAAAGCCCGGACGTTGCGCGGTTGTCGCAACTGGGGTAGGGGTCAGGTGATGGGTGTTAGGTGTTGGGGATTAGGAAACGCACTGACACCCAATCCCCAACACCTAACACCCGCGTCAATAAGGAGGCGCATACATTATGCTAGCCATTAAGGGTGGGCGCGTGCTGCCCATGACCCAGGATGCCGAGGGGCGCGACCAAAGTTGGGAGCGCGGTGTCGTGCTGATTGGCGATGATGGCAAGATAGCGGGCGTGGGGGCTGAGGGTGTGGTGCAGATACCAGAGGGCACCGAGGTCGTGGATGCCGGTGGCAGAGTAATCACGCCCGGCTTCATTGACGCGCATACCCACGTCGGCATCGGCGAGCTTGCCGTCGGGCGCGAAGGGGCCGACACTAACGAGACGAGCGACCCGGTTACGCCCCAGGTGCGGGCCATAGACGCTACTTATCCGGGCGATATGGGCTTCGCCGATGCGCTGGCGGCAGGCATCACAGCTATAAACGTCATGCCGGGCAGCGCCAACGTGATAGGCGGGCTGGCCGTGCTGCTAAAGACGCGCGGCAGCCGCATAGACGACATGGTGGTGCGCCACCCCACCGGCCTCAAGGCAGCGATGGGCGAGAACCCGAAGCGCAGCCACGGCGACAAGAGGATGCCCAATAGCCGCCTCGGCGTGGCTGCCCTCATGCGCGAGAACCTGGTGAAGGCGTCCAACTACCTCCTCAAGCGCGACGCCAGCGAGTTGCAGAACGACCTCACCAAGCCGTTCGAGCGCGACCTCAAGATGGAGGCGTTGGGCATGGTGCTGCGGAAAGAGATACCGATGCGCTGGCACGCCCACCGCTCGGACGATATCCTCACTGCCCTTCGTATCCGCGACGAGTTCGGCTTCAACATGGTGCTGGACCATGCCACCGAGGCCCACCTGCTGGCCGATGAGCTTGTCAAGCGAGACATACCGGCGGTGGTCGGGCCCAACATGACCGCCCGCTACAAGGTCGAGCTGAAAGGCCGCACCCTGATTACGCCAGGGGTGCTGGTGCGGGCCGGGGTAAAGGTTGCGCTCACCACCGATCATTGGGTGGTGCCGGTGCAATACCTGCCCCTGGCCCTTATTATGGCCGTCAAAGCGGGCCTTGACCGCGACCAGGCGCTCAAGCTGGTCACAATCAACCCCGCCGAAATCCTGGGCGCATCGGACCGTCTCGGCTCCCTGGCCCTGGGTAAGGACGCCGACGTGGTAATCTGGTCGGGCGACCCACTCGACATATACCAGCACCCGGAAAGCGTCTACATGAATGGGCAGAAGGTGTATGAATATGAGCCTGCGGCCTAGAAGCTGGACTAAGAACTATTTCCCCTCGGCCTGGGGCTTGCTCCTCGACATTATTTACCCACCTCGTTGTGGGGGCTGCGACAGAAGGGGCGCTCTCTTTTGCGATAGCTGCCTCGACTCCCTTACGCCTCCCCGCCACGATGCGCTGACCCCGCCCGGCATAGACCTCCTCATCTGCGTGGGCGCTTTCGAGGGGCCACTACGCGCGGCGATACACAATCTGAAATATGGGGGCGACACTCCGTTGGCGAGGCCCCTCGCCCGGTTCCTCTGGGGCGCAATCGAGCATGACGGGCGTTGGCCTCAGTTCAATGCTTCTCAAGCCGTGATCGTGCCCGTGCCCCTTCACCGCGACAGGCAACGCAATCGCGGCTTCAACCAGTCGGCGTTGCTGGCCCGTGAACTGTCCAGACTTATCGGCTGGCAAATAGAGACCGGCTTGCTGAGGGCCGTAAATACCCGCGCACAGGTTGGCCTGAACGCCGAGCAAAGGCGCGAGAATGTGCGCGAGGCGTTCGCGTGGAACGGCGGCCCAGCGCCCGATCCAGCCTTGCTGGTTGACGATGTTTGCACCACCGGCGCAACCCTGTCCGAATGCGCTGCTATCCTCCGGTCTGTAGGCACACAGAGGGTATACGCCGCCACAGTGGGGAGGGCGATGGGCAAAACTCATGATGATTCGTGTTCGCCGGCTTATCCTATAAACAAACCTTGCGGATCATAAACAGGCCGTCCGCCGATTAGCGTCGCCAGAGGGTGGGCGTCTTTGATTTGCGAGGGGTCTACCTGGAAGATGTCGCGGTCGAGGACGAGCAGGTCGGCCAGCGAGCCGGGGGTGAGGGTGCCGGCCACGCCGGGCAGGTAGGGCGCCGAGCGGGCGGCGCTCTCGGTGTAGGCGCGGACGGCCTGTTCGACGGTGAGACGCTCCTGCGGATACCAGCCTTGCGGGGGCAGATCGTTGGCGTCTTGGCGCGTGACAGCGGCATGTATGCCCGCGAGGGGGTTGGGCGTTTCTACGGGCGCATCCGAGCCGAAGGCCAGCACTGTGCCCGCGTCGAGGAGGCTCTTGAAGGCGTAGGCGTAGCGAGCGCGCTCTCCCCACAGGCGGTCGGCGACATGCATATCCGAGGTGGTGTGGAGGGGCTGCATGGAGGCCACCACGCTGAGGCGGGCGAAACGGGCTACGTCGTCTGGGCTGAGGAGTTGGGCGTGCTCGATGCGGTGTACGAGGGGGGTGCGGGCTGTCTCCCTTGCTTTTTGGAGGGCGTCCAGCACCCGGCGGTTGGCGGCGTCGCCTATGGCGTGTATGGCCGATGGGATCGACTCGGCGGCGGCCCGCAGCACGGCGCTTTCCATCTCGTCCTGCGGTATGGTGGCGATGCCGCAGTTGCCTGGGAAGCCCTCGAAAGGCTGAAGCATTTCGGCGGTCATCGAGCCGAGGGAGCCGTCGGCGAATATCTTCACGGGGCCGATACGCAGGTGGTCCGAGCCGAAGCCGGTCCTGAATTTGAGCCTGATGGCGTCGTCGAGCGCCCAGTAGGGTATGAGCATGATCACGCGTATGTCCAGTTGGCCGGATGCGTCGAGGTCTTGCAGGCCGCTGAAGGCATCAGGCCAGTCGCTGGGAAACTGCTCGGCACAGTCATGGAAGCCGACCAGGCCCATGCTCGCCAGCACGCGGAAGCCGCGCTGCATCGCCTTCACAGCGTTTTCGGGCGGCTGGTCTATGGCCTGCCTGGCGATGGCGACGGCGGTCTCGAAGAAGAGGCCGTTCGGCTCGCCCGCTTCGTCGCGCCCTATGGCGGCTCCGGGCGGGTCGGGGGTGTCGCGGGTGATGCCTGCGCGTTGCAGGGCGAGGCTGCTCACCCAGCAGCTATGCATATCTTTGCGGTCTAGGTAGACGGGGTTGTGAGGCGCTATGCGGTCGAGGTCGAGGCGGGTGGGGAAATCGGGCGGGGACCAAAGGTTGTTGTTCCAGCCGCCGCCCAGCACCCAGCGTCCAGGCTCGGTCTCGCGCACTTTGGCGGCCACTTTGGCAAGGACTTCTTCCTTCGACCGCACGCCGTCCAGGTCAACCTTGCTGAGGCTGCGAGCGTAGGCGAGGAAGTGTATATGCGCGTCTATCAGGCCGGGTATGACCACCTGCCCTTCGAGGTCTACGCGGCGGATTACACTGGATACCCGGTTTACCTCTTCGGCGCTGCCCACCGCGACGATACGTCCACCGCGCACAGCGAGCGCCTGGGCATAGGGCAAGTCCCGGTCTATCGTGTAGATGCGGGCGTTCTCGATAATGGTGGTTCGTGGGTTATGCATAAGGGGCTGTCCTGGGGACGACCGATGACGGACGA
>JBBSGN010000274.1:0-4883 GCA_038254085.1 Chloroflexia bacterium
AAGCTACGGGTTTTGACCTCCGGGTAGCCTATTGGCAACTACTCGTTACTCTGTACTCAGCACTCGGTACTCACTACTCATAGCTTGCGTCCGCATTCGGTACAAAAAGCTGCGCCTTCCAGGACGGGCGCGCCGCAGTTGGGGCATCTCTCGGTGGCTGTCTGCCCGGTGGTGGGCGGAGACGTGGGTTGTTGGGGTATGACAGTGGTGTCCTGCGAGGCGGGTGCTTCCCGGCGTTGCGAGTCTGCCTCATCGGCTTGGACAAAAGGCCGGTCGCTGCTTGCCGGTGACGTGCCCAGCAGCCAGGAAGGCTCGGTCGGCCCCTGCCAATCGGGGTGTTCGGTGCTGGCTGGTCGCTCGTTGGCGATTGTAGGGGCTTCGTGAGCGTTAGCGGCAACGCCCATACCGTTAATGCGCTTGGTGGTCTGGCTCTCGGTTTCTATCCCTCTAGTCGGAGGCGCAACAGTGACCCTCTCGGCGTTGGGCAGGAGTTGGGTGCTGTCGTCGCGCTCAGTAGTGGTGGCCGTGCTCGACACTCGTGTAGATGTCGGTGGCGGCGCTACAACAGGCGGTACAGTCGGAGCGTTAGACGCAAACCCACCTGCGCTCGGTGTGAAGGCAGGAGGCGGCGGTGTCGAGGGCCTCCAATCGGTCTCAGCCGAAGGAGTCGACACGACAGCCTGGGCGCGGCGCAACGGTCCGAGCAAAGCGACCAGCGCGCCCAAAACTGCCAGGGCCACCGGAAACCACCCGGCAAGCACCATCAGGCTGTACGGCACGTTGTTCTGGTAGAACTGGCTCGATTGCTGCGCGCCGTCCAGGTTGCCATAGGCGTAACGTAGCAGCCAACCAGCAAGCGCGGTCCCATTAGCCAGCCCCAGCAGCCCACCCAGCAGCCTCGACCCCGCCGACAGGCGATCCCTGACAAGCAGACTGCCCAGCCCGTACCCCACCACGAACACTATCAGGAGCATAAGCACCAGACTCAGGATGAACTGCTCCCAACCCGGGCCGGGGCCTGCGTAAACGTCGAAGATGTCCTTCGCCCACCTGTCGGCCCACTGCTCGATAACGAGCGCGCCCAACACTATCGCACCGGAGATTATTGCCTCGCGCACCACGCCCCGAAGGAGGCCCACCAGCCCAAGCAACACGACCAGGGCAAGTGGCAACCAGACTGTATAAAGTTCGTTTGGTGTTGTCATAGGGTTATGCCCCTCTAGCAAGCTTGCAGCCAAAGAAAACCGCTTGCCCGCATTATATCACGGCGGCGGTGTTGGTGTCATTGGCATGGGAATCGACAAAACCTAAAGGCATGTTGCTTTTTTAGTTCAGCAAAGCTGCCGCCCAGACTGGCCTTATTACGCACCACCCAACCGGGCAAAATCGGCCTGCGTAACTTCATACGTAGGCCACTCTTTGCCGAGCAAATAACACAGAGTATAATGCGCGTCCTTCTGGATGCGCGCATTGCCCCCTTGCTCGTACATGGCCTCCAAATCCGGCATGTGCGATTTGTCCCCCAACAGTACAAGGGCAAGCACCGAGTAGCAATACTTACCCAACGTTTCTTGCCCCTTCCACCAACCCGCCCAATCGCGCTGCTTCAACTCGGCGGCTTGCGCGGCGTCAAGGAGGCGTAACGGTTCGTCCTGCCCGGCGGCGTCTCGCACGGCTCTTAGCTGTTCGGTCAGCGCGGGGTCGCTCTGTGCGCCGGCCAGGGTAGCGCGGTTGGTGGCGTTGGGCATATCAAGCATCTGCAAGAACCGGCCCAACCAGGCTTCCGGGCTGCTCTCGTTCTTGAGGGCGAGCGGACTGACCTGTATTTCTTCGTCGGCTGTGAAGTCACCTGTTGGCTCGTTGGGGGGAGCAGCCTCAGCCGAGGAGGAGATTGGCGATTCTTCTCGGTCGCTGCGCCGGAACTTCGACATAAATTCTGATAGCGCCTGTTTGTAAGTCCAATTCGGCATTAACCCTCTCCTTCAGATGGGTTCAACTAATGACTTGTCGCCTCACCAGTAGCCCAACGGTGGTAAGCATAGCGGCGATAATACTCAGCAGCCAGCCAAATGGCTCTGCGCGGCCTGTTGTGGGTAGCACAGTAGGTACGAACTCAAATGGCTTAACGTCCAGTTCCGGAAGGCGATTGCCACTCTTGTCTGTGTACAGTATCCCTAAGTGCCGAGCTGTAATCGGGGTGCCATCAGGCAAACGACCGGGAATCACAACCGTCCCCTGAGACTCGGTCTTGCCCTGAGGATCAGGCTGGATGGTTCCAAGAGGCGTGCCGATTCGTTGGAACTTTGTGAGGGTGCCGCCCGGCCCTGCGGTCTCCTGGGCAACGATCAGATTCACTACGGCAGGCCCGTAGACCTCTGAGCAGGAGATGTGAAGAACAGTACCGGGGCCGCCGCTTGTCGGCGTGAAATAACATGACAAGACCGTCGCCAACGAAGGGGTTGGCCTCCCTAACAAAAGACCTAACACCGCTAAGACCACTACCAACCCGCGCTTCGCCATGTCTAAGCTCCACCTTACCCTAACAGCAATTCCACGATCCTCCGCAACCTCTCGGCGGGCACTTCTACGTCGGTGCGTAACGTGCCGGTCTCAGGGTCTAGGTCTACATCCAGAATCTCCTCGAATAGCTCCTGCTTGCGGTACAGCACTTCCAGTACGCGCTGCTCAATCGTATGCAGGGCTATCATGTTTATAACATTAACCGGGTTGGTCTGGCCGATGCGGTGCGCTCGCCCGATGCGCTGCTCTACCCTCGCGGGGTTCCAGGGGAGGTCCAGGTTGATCACATAGGATGCCGCCTGCAAGTTGAGGCCCAGCCCGCCTGCGTCGGTGGATATAAACAGCATGGTGCCGGGGTCGGTGCTGAACTGCTCGACGATGCGCTGCCGCGCCCGCACGCCCAGCCCGCCATACATCCGCACGCTCTTCAGCCCCAGCGGGGCAAGCGCGTCTTGTGCGTACCGCGTCATCCGCTCCCATTGCGAGAAGATCAGCATCTTATGCCCCTCCGAAGCGATCTCGCTCACCAGCGATGACAGCTCCCTCAACTTGCTGGAGGAATGCACGTCGGGGTTCACCAGTTGCGCGGCGGTGGCCCCTTCTCTCAGCAACGTGAGCAGGCGCAACGCCATCGCGCTCTGCTGGGCGTTCCATTCGGGGGCGCGCAGGAGGGCCGCCAGTTCTTTTTCGAGGGGACGATACAGGCGCTCCTGCTCAGGGTCGAGTGCCAGCCAGAAGTCGTTGTCTATGCGCTCCGGTAGCTCTAACAGAACGTCGACTTTGCGGCGGCGCAGCAGGATGGGCGCGATAGCCCGGCGCACGCCTTCCAGGTCTTTGTAGCCGATGATGCCGCCCCAATCGTCCTTGACTACGTGCTGGGCCATGAACTGCCAGGGCGGGCCGAGCAGATTGTCGTCCAGGAACTCCACGATGCTATAAAGCTCCTCCAGTCTGTTTTCGAGCGGTGTGCCGGTCAGCACGAAGGCGAATTGGCTCGGAAGCTCCTTGATCACCTGGGTGGTCTTGGCCCGCCAGTTCTTGATGCGCTGCGCCTCGTCCAGTATCACCAGGTCGGGCTTGAGCGCGCTAATATGCTCCAGGTCGCGCAACATCAGTTCGTAGTTGATGACGGTGAAAAACGACTGCTCGGCGTACTGCTTGGCCCGCTTGGCTTTGCTGCCCGCCACCACCGTGTAGCTGTCGTCTGTGAACCGCTCGATCTCCTTGCCCCATTGGTACTTCACCGATGCGGGGGTGATCACCAACACATGCTCGATGCCATGCCATTCTCGGAGCAGGCTGGCGGCACCGAAAGCCTGGATCGTCTTCCCCAAACCCATGTCGTCAGCCAATAGCGCCCGCTCGGTGAAGGCCAGGAAGAGCGTGCCCACCGCCTGATACGGGTAGAGGGGCAGCTTTAGGAGGTCCAACCGCGCCTGCCCTGCCTCGATACGGTCCAGCAGTTCGCGGCGGGTGGCGTCGCGAGCGGCGCGGCTCTCGACGGTGGCAGCATAGTCGTACACCTCCGGCTCGGCCACCACCTTGCCGCCGAAGTCCTCTACCTCGCGCACGAAGCGGTCCAGCGCCTTGAGGAACTCCTGGGGTCGGTCTTCGAGCAGGGCCAGGTAGGGGAGCAGGTAGTGGTTGACCAGGCGCAGCAGGCCGGGGTCGAGGGCGTGGTCGTACACCGGCGCGGCGGTCCAGGTGCCGTCCCCCACGTAGCGCAGCGTGACGTACACCGTCAGGCGGTTGGCCTCTAACAGGCGAGGTCGGGCGGCACGTATCTGTGGGCCGTGCTTGCGGCGTATGTAACCCAACACCGCTTCGATGTGCTTGCAGGTGCCCAGGTTGTTCGATTCGTAGTCAAGGCAGGAGCAACGGTTGACGTGGTGCTCAGGGTTGGGGTCGCGTATCAGCACGTCGTAGGCCCGGTTGTTCTGGCCCGTGACCGTGTACAGGCCAAGGAACTTGCTCTCCGGGTCGCCCCGTTTTGAGGGGCTTGTGTGCTCGATGCGGAAGAACTCGCGTCGGGCGCGCGCCCGCCGTGCCTCGATAGCGACTTCGCGGGCGATCATGGTGCCCAGCCCACCGTAGTCGTATTCGGGCAGGTTCTCAGGCAGGTCGGCGATTTCTTCGGCGTCGGTGCGCTTGCGAGTAGTCATGAGAGTGAAACCTGTGCTAAATCATCTCGGTTATCTGAATCATCTAGCTTGTATTGTAGACCAAATAGGGGGTTGGCCGCCAAACACGGCGCATGTTGTAGGAACAGATGCAAAGAACTGTAGATTGTTAGAACACCCTCTTAAACAAAACATCCCGCTTTAGGCGGGATGTTTTGTTTACTGCCTGTATTAGTTGTTACG
>JBBSGN010000275.1:0-4875 GCA_038254085.1 Chloroflexia bacterium
GAGAGCTCTCCCGGTCCTCGAAGAGACGCTCGACCGCCGCCCTCCACATAGGTCCCGCCATCCAGCTCGTCAGCCTCCAGACCTCCTCGTCCCCGTACCAGCGAGCGTACAGGGGATAGTGCTCCCGGTCGTGCCGCCGTAACTCGACACCCTCCCCGACCAGCCTCTGAGATCTCTTAGTTCCTCGCATGGAGCCAATATACCCTTTGTAAGGGACGCGCGTACGTTATAATTTTTTCAGCATCAAATTCTCAATTCGCAAACACAGCCTTCCGGTTCCGGGTATTCGCGCCCGCTGGCTCCCAGCCCGAGCGGTTAGAATTGGTCAAAGTATAGAGAGGAGGCGCGGCATGCGTGTCAACGCCGTCTGCCTAGAGCTGCCGGACCTGGAATCGAACCAGGACTAACTGATCCAGAATGAGTTTCTGAACATTGCCGGTTGTTCGCCGCTGTTCAGAAATTGGATTTCTTGAGCCATGTTCTCCGAGCCTGTGTTTCTCGTTGTTCACCGACGTTCACCCGGTAATCGTCAGCGTTACTGTCAAAGCTTGCTAGCAGCTTGCGTTGGCTATACGGGTACAGTCGAGCCTTCCATGCTGATGCGCACGCCGTACTCTTTCAGCCAAGCGTTGAGCTGCAGAGCCAGCTTCATACCCCCACGACTGAACTGGGTGCTCACCGAGCTCACAGGCTCTTCGACGAGGGCACGGGAACGCTCGGCGTCGAGTAGCGACAGGACTGGGGCATCCTCGCTGGCAAGGAGCTTGCCCATCTCCTCGCGCAGCTTCTGCTCGTAGGTCGGATCCTGGGTAGAGGGGTAAGGGCTCTTGATCCGCTCCACCACTGAGCTGGGGAGCACATCTCTGGTCGCGGCACGTAGCAAGCTCTTCTCCCGCCTATCGAAGGTCTTCATCGACCACGGAGTATTGAAGACGTACTCGACGAGCCGGTGGTCGCAGAAAGGCACCCGAACCTCGAGCCCCACTGTCATGCTCATGCGGTCCTTGCGGTCGAGGAGTAACTGTACGAAGCGAGTAAGGTGCAGGTAGCTGACCTCCCGCATCCGCTTCTCTAGGCCGGTCTCGCCAGGCAGATGCGGCACCTCGGCGAGCGCGTCGCGGTAGCTGTCGGCGCAGTAGCCGGCTATGTCCAGGCGCTTCATCAGTTCGGGGTTGAACAGCGCGGCCCGCTCTTGGCCGCCGCGGAACGCCGTGAGCCAGGGGAAGGTATCGGCGTTGACGGCCTCGGGGTCGTGGAACCAGCGGTACCCGCCGAACACCTCGTCGGCCGACTCTCCCGACAGGGCCACTGTGGAGTGCTCGCGGATGGCGCGAAACAACAGGTAGAGCGACGTATCCATGTCACCGGCGCCGTTTGGCAGGTCGCGGGCGTGCAAGACGGTGGCTCGGGCGTCGGGGCTCATCAGCTCGTCGCTGTCGAGTACGATGTCGGTGTGATCGGCAGCAACGTGACGCGCGAGGTCGGCGACGTAGGGAGCGTCGGGGGTGCCGCGCATCTCGTCTGGCTGGAAGTTGTCACTATAGCCGACGAAATCCACGGCGAACGAGCGCACTCGGCCGCCATCCTGTTCATGCAGGGCCTTTGCGGCAAGCGCGGTTACGGCGCTTGAGTCGAGACCGCCGGACAGAAGGCTGCACAGGGGCACGTCGGAGATGAGCTGACGGGCGACGATGTCGTCGAGCAACTCCCGTACCGTGGGCACGGTGGTATTAGTGTCGTCGGGATGCTCGCGCGATTCCAAGGCCCAGTAGCGGCGCTTGCTCGTGCCCTCCCGGCGCACCCGCACGAGCTGGCCGGGCCTCACCTCGTACATACCCCGGAAGATCGCATGCTCGGGCGTCTTGACGAACGAGAACAGCTCTCGCAGCCCGTCACCGTCGACCACGGGCTCGACGAGCGGGTTGGCAAGGATCGCCTTGGGCTCCGAGCCGAACAGCACTCCATTCGGGGTAGGATAATAGTACAGCGGTTTGATGCCCATCCGGTCCCGGACCAGCAGCAGCTCCTCACACCGAACGTCCCAGATCGCAAAGGCGTACATGCCATTGAGCCGCGTAACGAAGTCCTCGCCCCACTCCAGGTAAGCACGTAGCACAACCTCGGTATCACTGTGGGTGCGGAAGCGGTGACCACGTGCGGTGAGCTCAGTGCGAAGCTCATGGAAGTTATAGACTTCGCCACTGTAGGTGAGGACAGCGGACACTCGATTATCTTGCTCGACAACCATGGGCTGGCGACCACCTTCGAGGTCGATGACCGCGAGGCGGCGGTGGCCGAGCGTGACGTGCGGTGCGATCCAGAGCCCCTCGGCGTCAGGGCCACGGCAGGCCATCGTGTCAGTCATAGTCTGCGCGGTCGCACGCTCCGCGGTGAGATTACGTTCGAAGTCTACCCAACCTGTGATGCCACACATCTAGTATCTGTCTCCTTCCGTCCGGTGCTTGCGACAGAAAACTCCTCAGCCATGGTTAGCTACAGCCTAACGCGTTCCTCGCCTCGTGGCTCGGGCAGCGAGGCTATGGGTGATTCGGTCAATCTCCTCAAGGTCTTCAGGATATAGCTTCCACTTCGCTGCCTCAGCCAAGCGCTCCTTAGCTTTGCGTAACTCTTCACGTAGCTCCGAGAGACTCCGGCAGCAGACGTTCTTGAGCTCCACGTACTTCAGGTGTTTCCAGATGCCCTCGTCGGGGTTCAACTCCGGGGCGTAGCCCGGGCAACTGCTCCAGCTTGAGCCGAGCCGCAGCCCCTTCTTGGAGGAACTTCTTCACTACTTTGGGCCTTGTTGCTCTGTACACCGATTCTGCTTTGCCCCTGCCGCGGGTCGCTGCACTTCGTACATGCTGTCGGCAACGACTTCTAGAGAGGTAACAGGTTGAGGACCGTAGCGTAAGGGTTAGCACCTTATATTGGTGGGCGATTAGAAGCACCAACGCCTTCCGAAATAGGTCAAGAGAAAGCGAACGAGAGGATAGAGAAGGTGACCCAACCCACCAGCGGGGGCGAGTTTCCCGAACTCTTCGAACTGATAACGAGGTACTCCCAGAGAGACTATGACCACCAAGAGAAAGCACTGAGGGTGATAGCCAGAGTCTACAACGTACCATTCGAGGTCCAGGGCATACCGGACGCCAAGCAGGTAGTGGACAACATCCTGGGCCAACACGATTATGTGTTCACCATCGGTGGGATGGGCCACACCCTGGACCCGCACGCCATCGACGCGGTGGTGAGGGTAGCTCTTTACAGGGAAGAGAACAGGGAATGGGGGATCAACCGCCTGAGCAGGATGCTTGAGGGCCTGCTTAGAAGATTGAACACCGAGGAAGGCTATCCGGACTACGTGGAGGATTCGGCCAGGCTCATAGAAGGACTTCAAACGGTGGTGTCGGGGGCATTGGCAGAGGAGATCGCGGAGCAGCTAGAAGAGGTAGCCGAGGACCTGGAGGAGATCGCGCAGGAGGATATGTAGAGGGGGTCATAAGGCCTTATAACCCCTGTCCACTTGCTCTCGGTCCTCGGCACTGCCTTGTGCCCTACTATGGTGGTAAGCACCTCTTCGGAAACGAACCCTAGGTTCTAAGCAATATGCCTCCTCTGAACCACTGGCATTCGGCGGTGAGTCGGAGTCCCTCCGCGACCTTGGCGCCTACGTCTCAATCTTCACGCTCTAGGTCGAAGGTCTCCTCGCTTCCGCCGGTAGCCTTGGGCGAGTTGTCCTCGACGAATACCGGGATGCGCCCGAAGGCGAAGCCCTGGAGGTCTATGACCTCAGCGGCAAGCTGCTCTACGGTGCAACAACCACCGTAAGTAGTGAACGGCATCCTGTGGAAGCTACGTACTGGGGCTCCTTGGCGCGACCTGCCCGAGCGCTACGGCCCCTGGCAGACCTGCCGACCGCTTCGTCCGGTGGCGCATCGACGGCACCTGGGAGCGGCTGCACCTGGCACTCCGCGAGCGGACGCGGGTGCGCCTCGGGAGGGACCCTCAGCCCAGCGCCGGCATCGTCGATTCGCAGTCGGTAAGACCACGGGAATCGGCGGTGAAGATCGCGGTTATGATGGCGCTAAGAAGCTCAAGGGCCGCAAACGCCACCTGTTGGTGGACACCGAGGGGCTGGTGCTGAAAGCGAAGGTTCACGCCGCGAGCGTTATGGACCGGGATGGCATAAAGCTGCTTTTGGAGCGGGTTAAGGAGCGGTTCCCGCGACTCTCTCACCTGTGGTTGGACGCGGGTTACAACGGCGAGGGCAAGGGCAAAGACTGGGTGGAGAAGGCTTTGGGGTGGACGGTGGAGGTCGTCCGACGCCCGCGGAGGCCCCGCTACGTGTGGGTGGCGGAAGGGGAGGAGCCGGACTGGGACGACCAACGGTTCGCCTTTGGGCAAGAACGTCTTCACGAGCAATCCCAAGAGGACCCGGCTCGCCTCCCGGCTCGACCACACCGCGCGGTTGAGGACGCGATGGTAGCGTTGGTACTGATCGATTCGTCCCAAGCCCATAACCCGCAGAGCGGCGCCGACGGTCTGCTTGCCAGGAGCGAGGATCGTGCCCGCGAGCAGCACCTGGGCGTGGCGCCAAACGCGCTCGGAAAAGAGCAGTGCGAACGGGGCGAGGAGCTGTACCATGGCGGTCGGTAGGGTGTGCATCGTTGCCTCTCTTGGTCGATTGGTAACGAGCGTACCCTACCGATCCTTCGCTACCCAAATGGGTAAAGTCGAGATTAGCCCCTGAGGAGCTAGAGAGGCTACTCAATGAGTAGAAGCGCACGAAGCGTAGGCTTTCGAGGATGCGGGCTCCCCAATTCCTTTGCGGCTGGTACCTGCTCGTGCTCACGATTCCCTCTACGGTCTGTGCTA
>JBBSGN010000276.1:0-4873 GCA_038254085.1 Chloroflexia bacterium
GTGCTCACGCAACGCCATGTCGGTGAGTGGCTGGAGCGCGGCGAGCGAGTAGTAGGCTTCTTCGCGGAGCAGCTAACGACCGAGTCCGGCTGGCTCTACACAATGTATCACCTCGACAAAGCGCGCCCGCTATACACCGTGGGCGACCCGGACGGCCCCGTGATGCACTACCTGGCGGCCTCTACGGAGCCTGGTAACTACACCCGCATGATGGTAGAGGCAGCTTCGGATCTACTGCTCAATTACCGCTTGCACCGGCAGCATGGAGCAACCCACGTAGATTGGCTCGCTACCTGCATTCGCTTCGCTGATTTCCTCGTTCGCTACCAGAACAGTGACGGCTCGTGGTACCGGGCCTACACGCCGGCAGGAGACCCCGTCCGCTCGGGCGACTGGTTTGGCGCGGCTGAAAAGGGACCTACAGGATTAAAGGCGGCAAAGTCTGCCACGTGCATACATGTAGCTTACCTACTGGAGTTGGCCAAAGAGCAGGGCGAGCAGGGCCGGGTCTACGTAGCCGCCGCGGAGAAGGCGTGCCAATATATACTTCGCGAGCACGTGGCTGCCGATGAGTACCGTGGCGGCACGCTTGATAACCCAAACGTGGTCGACAAGGAGGCAGCAATGCTCACGATGGCGGCCCTGCTCAAGATGCACGAGCAGTCAGGGCATGCGGCTTACCTGGCCGGTGCCGTGAGGGCTGCAAAGCTCGCCATCACCTGGAACCTGATCTGGAGCGTGCCGGCCATCCCGGGCACCCGTCTGGACGGCGCCCATGTGCAGTCCACAGGCTGGGGAGGTATCAACTCGATCTGGGGCGCGGGAGCCACCGATATCTACTCGCTCTTCTACCTGGCCGAGTTTGTGCGTATTTCTAGGCTGACCGGAGAGACGCTTTACGCACAGGTAGCTGAGCTTGTCGCGCACGGCACGCAACAAATTCTCTCCTATCCCGGCGACCTGTACGGTTTTACGGATATTGGGATGCAGCCCGAAGGCATAGCCTTCTGCGACCAGGGAGCTGATGAAGGCTTGATCGCCAAGGGGGACGTATGGGGAGGGCTGGGGTGGATCTATACGGCGGGCACATACGGCCTCGGCCGCTATCTACAGGAAAAAGCCGGAGGGGGTGATGTCCAAACGCACAAACTCTAAGTGCTATACGTTGTGGTGTGAAACCCATCAACCCGTTACATCGAACTCAGACCAAAAAGGAGTTTATAAAATGTCAAGAATTCACGCAAGCGCATCCTGGTTGATTGTCGTCCTTCTAATGCTTCTGGCCGCAGGTTGCGGCTCGAGCGCAACGCCCACCAGCACAACTGGGTCCGGGGCCCCAACAGTCGCCACCAATCCCACCGATACAACGGTAAGTTCTGCCCAGCCTACGGCCGCTGCTACTGATACCACCGGCACAGGCTCAACAGGCACCACGCCCACTACTGCTGCTACCGATACGGCAAGCACGTCATCCGGCACCACTCCGGCTGCCACAACAGGCACGGGTGGCGCGGGTAGCAGTGGTGCCGGTACCACGATCACTATCCTGTCCAACTTCACTCCGGACGTGGCTCGCGGCAAGGTGCTCAACCAGTTGATCTCCCAGTTCAACCAGGCGCACCAGGGCCAAGTTACAGTTGTCTCGAATCCCGATCCCGACTGGCCGACACTGCAACAGAAGATTAAGTCGATGATCGCGGCAGGCTCGCCACCCGACGTTTTCCTCTACAACTACAACCCCTCCGACCTTACTCGCGAGCAGTCGGGCAAGCTCATGGACTGGTCCAGCTATCTCAACGCAGACCCCACCTGGAAGGCGAGCTTCCGCCCCGAGAACTTGCAAGCGGTCACCATGAACGGACAGACTGTTGCCATACCGAGTGACCAGGCCCCTGTGCTCTTCTACTATCATAAAGACCTCTTCAAGAAAGCAGGCATCGCTAACTTCCCTACCACCTGGAATGAGTTCTTCCAGGACGCCGACAAGCTCAAGGCCAGCGGCGTTGCTCCTATCTCCCTGATGACTGCGGACGACGCCTGGCACACGATGAACGCCTTCACCTACCTGACGACAGCGGCGGGCGGCACCAACGTCTTCAACATCGGCCAGCCGCTCAATTCACCCGCAGTAGTAGCAGGCGCAACCCAGCTCAAGAAGCTCTTCGGATACACCACAGCAGACGCTGTTGGGGCCAACTACTCGATCAGTTCCAACAACTTCCTCACAGGCAAGTCGGCCATGGTAATCGACGGCCCCTGGATGATCAGCTCTATCCAGTCCGCATCGGGCGGTATAGGCGACATCGCCGTAGCCACGGCTCCTACCAACGGCGACAACAAGGTTCCTGCCGGCTACATCGTGACCGACTCGCTCAACTTGTGGGCAGCTGCGAAGCAGACCGACAAGGCCAAGGAGGCGGGAATGGTCGCCTGGATGAAGTTCCTCACTTCCTCGGATAGCGCCAAGAAGCTCTCTATCGACGGGCAGTACCCGCTGGCTGTGAAGACCACCCTCACACCCGACGATATCACCAAGGCAGGCCCGTTGATGGGACAGGTCTTGCAGTACAACACCGCTGCTCCTGCTACGGTTGTCGAGGCCGTGAGAAACATCAAGACCGCGGCCCAGGCGCAGCTCCCCTCGTTGCTCGAAGGTCTTGCTATCGGCCAGACTACGCCCGAGGACTTCGCCAAACAGCTACAGGGCTTCAACAAATAACGTGCGGCAATTATCGTTCGGAAGGGCTGCTTCCGGCTGCAGGCAGCCTTTCCGGACCGGTACGCGTATTGAGGAGTAGAAGATCATGGCAACGAAGCCTCAAATAGCCCTATACTTGCTGCCTGCCGTAGCGCTGGTGCTGGGATTCTTCGTAATCCCGCTCCTGTTCATAATCTACATGAGCTTTCACCAGTGGGCGGGGCTTGGCCCGGCCACCTTCATGGGCCTCGATAACTTCACTTACCTCTTCAACGACAACAGCTTCCGCACTGCACTCACTAACACGCTCATCTGGGTGGGCGTAGGTACTTTTATCCATACTCCGCTCTGTCTCATGGTGGCACTGGTGCTGTCGAGACGCCCGTTCATGTGGAAGTTCTTCAGGACGATCTTCTTCCTGCCGAACGTGATCTCCACAACGGCGATCGCCCTCCTCTGGTACTTCCTCTATCACGTGGACCTCGGTTTATTCAATAAGGTGCTCGATGCCATAGGGCTTGGCGGGGTAGCGCGCGCCTGGCTCGCCGACCCGAATACCGCTCTACCCGCTACGCTACTCCCATGGGTAATCTACATCGGCTTCGGCATGGTGATCTTCCTCACTCAGATCTCGACGATACCCACCGAGTTTTACGAGGCCGTGCAACTCGACGGGGCTACGTCGTGGCAGCAAGACCTGCATATCACGATCCCACTTATCAGGCGGGCCATCGCCTTGCAGGTGCTCTTCGTTGTCGGTTACGCGCTGAAGATGTTCGAGTATCCGTTCATCATGACCAACGGCGGCCCGGCAAACAAGACGATCAACCTCTCCCTTTACATATACCGGCAGATGATCACCGCCAACCAGTACGGCCTCTCGATGGCTGCGGGCGTGGTTACGCTGGCCGTGGGGACGGCACTTCTCTCAATAATCTTCCTGGTGCTAAGAAGGGTGGACAGCTAATGAGCATTACAGATGGACCTATAGGGCTAAAGGTGCGTGGCGCTCAAAGCGCACCACAAGTAAAGCCTGCGAGGTCGGCAAAGCCCATGCGCTCTGCTTTCAGATCAGGGATATTTACCTGGCTGGTGATCGGCATCTTCCTCGTGGTGACGCTGGTGCCATTTGCCTGGCTGACAATCTCCTCGCTGAAGACCAATCAGGAGCTCTTCTCCAACCCTTTCGGGCTGCCCGCGACCTGGTCGCTGGCTAACTACACATCGGCCTTCGCGGCCCATCCCTTGACGATCTACCTGCGCAACAGCGCGGTGGCATCTGTGACCTCGACGCTGCTGGCGCTAGCCGCGGCCTCGCTCGCTTCATACGCGCTCCTGCACAAGTTCAGGCTCAGCCGCGGGGTCTACGTATTTCTCATCTTCGGACTGCTCTTGCCGGTGAACGCCTTTATCGCACCGATCTTCTACATAATCCATTTCCTTGGCCTCTACAACACCGTTTGGGGCGTAGCCCTCGTTTATGCTGGAATATCATTCCCGCTCAGCTTTCTGGTCATCAAGACCTACATGGATACGGTGCCGGTAGAACTGCTGGAAGTCAGTCGCCTCGACGGAGCATCTTATCACCGCATCTTTTTCAACATTGTCCTGCCTATTTGTGTGCCGGGTATCGTCACAGCAGCCATCTTCTTGATGATCACCGCCTGGAACGAGCTCCTGTTCGCCAGCATCCTGACCCAGGACCAGAACGCGCAGACGGTGCAGGTAGGCGTGCGCTTCTTTCTAACCACCTACTCAGCCAACTACCCCCAGTCGTTCGCCGCTACAGTGATGTCGCTCGTGCCGACTGTATTGGCCTACGTCTTCTTGAGCGACCGGATAATCGCCGGCATGACAGCAGGCAGCCTGAAATAGACCCGTTGCAATTTGCGAAGTAAGTGTTCAGAGTTAGGGTGGAAGAGGCTGTGACAGGAGTAGGAGGCACTCTGAGAAGGGGTTTAGACCTATGGCTCGCCAGGTGCCGAACAGAGAGGCCAACGTCATACGGGTGCGTGAGCCACGCTCGGACTGAGAGCCGCCCGACACCTTGCGCATCACCACCACAGGACGGATGCTGCGCTGTGCCAGGTTGTTGTCTGCCGACAAGCCACTGTGCAGCACGAACTGGAACAGGCTGTCCACTGGAACAGGCTGTCCACTGGAACAGGCTGTCCA
>JBBSGN010000277.1:0-4871 GCA_038254085.1 Chloroflexia bacterium
ACGCCGCCAACTACAGTGGCCTGGCCGTCTGCTGCGACCTCGGCCCCGGCCAGACGCCCACCGATAAGCAGCTAGGCGGCCTCAAATCGCTGCTCGATTGGCTCTGCTACCACCGTCCTGACATACCCGCCGCTCGCCCCAACGTGTGGGGGCACGGCGAGTTAACCAAAGCAGGCAATCGCACATCGTGCCCCGCAGGCATCCTCTCTTACGTGCAAGCGTACAGGAACGGGTAATAACGGGACGAACCGCCAAGACGCCAAGATTCAAGAACAATAAAGTCTTGGCGTCTTGGCGGTTCAATACGTACTTGTGGTAGGATGAAGATATGGACGGCGAGTTGTTTATAGTGATAGGGGGCGGTTGCTTCGGCACGCACCATGTCCGCCACATCGAGAAGGGGCGCAAGCGTGGACGCATCTCCCCGCACGCCCGCATTATCGTGGTGGACCGCAACCAGCACCCACCCGCCCGCGATGTGCCGGAAGTGGGCGATAATCCCTGCGTGACCTTCGTCCAGAGCGACTGGCTCGATTACATGAAGGCCAACTGGGATATACTCCCTCCCGGCACCGAGGTCGTGCCCGCGCCGGTGGCCCCGCACCTGGCCTTCGAGTGGCTGGTCTGGAGCCTGCGCGGGCGCCTGGGAGAACGTAGCATCGCGGTAGAGCCTATGGCCCACGAGTTCGGCGGCCTACCCTACGAATACCTCGACCCCAGCGGCTGCCGCTACATCAGCGCGGCCAACTGGATTTGCCCCGCCAACTGCCGCGCCCCCCACATCTGCCCCATGACCCGCGACGTTCGCACCTGGGAGCTAGAGGACACCGTAAACGGCTATGCCGCCCAGCACCCCGACCAGTTCGTCACCGCCGTAGTCTTCAAGCCCCGCTTCCGCGTCCCCGGCGTAGACACCCTTTTCATCAGGGATTACACAGAGGCCCGCGACCGCCTCCTCTCCCTCGCTCAACAATCCGAAGCCGCAGGCAAAGGCGTGGTGGTCGGCACGGTGTCGTCCTGCCACGGAGCCGTCAGCCTGCTGAGGTTGAGAGCGCCCATCGCATCTGCAATATAAAACCAAAACTGGCCGCTTGGCGGCCAGTTTTGGTTTTATATTCTACTTATCGGCCTGCTTGCTGATACCGCTTGTTCACCTCGTCCCAGTTGACCACATTCCACCAGGCGGCCAGGTAGTCCGGGCGGCGGTTCTGGTACTTCAGATAGTAAGCGTGCTCCCATACGTCGTTGCCCAGGATCGGGTAGCTGCCCTCGGACATCGGGTTGTCCTGGTTGGCGGTGCTGGTGATTTGCAGCTTGCCGTCGGGACCGCTCACCAGCCAGGCCCAACCGCTGCCGAAGCGCTTCGCTCCAGCGTCGTTGAACTGCGTCTTGAATGTCTCGAAGTCGCCAAACGCCTGCTTGATAGCGTCCGCGATGGGGCCCGTAGGCTCGCCACCATTGTTCGGTCCCATGATCTGCCAGAACATGGAGTGGTTGACGTGCCCGCCGCCGTTGTTGCGGACAGCAGTGCGTATGTCCTCCGGCACGGCGTTGAGGTCCTTTATCAGGTCCTCGGCGCTCTTGCCCGCAAGCTCAGGGTGCTTCTCGATGGCGGCGTTCAGGTTGTTCACATACGCCGCATGGTGCTTGTCGTGGTGCAGATGCATCGTCTCTTCGTCAATGTAAGGCTCCAGTGCGCCATAATCGTAGGGTAGGGGTGGTACTTGAAAAGCCATTGTTGTTGCTCCTATATGGTAAGATTAGTTTTGTGCAACGGGCCTGGGGAAGCCCGCCAACAGGGTGAGTCCAGCAGATAGTATGCCACTGTGCGAAGTAATCGTTCAGGAGCGTACTAAATACTTCTCCAGCCCGATTGAAAGAAAGTCAGATAGGCTTTATAATCTGCAATAAGCAACTCCAGGCTCCAGAGACAAATATGGGCATTCGCATTCGCATAAACTAGCGGCAAAGCCTCCGGCCGCTACATAAGGCACAACCCCACCGGAACTAGCCGCCCGGTTGGGCAAAAGCCGCGCTTTGCCGCACAAGACCATAACCGGCGTTTACTAACCCTCCGTTAGTAGGCGCGGGTTATGGCTTTTTGTTTCTCGTGTGGCAACAGGGCGGCTAACATGTGCTTTATGCATGTAGGAGCGAACAGGTGCGAGATAACAGAAGACGCGGCAACCACCCGCAGGCAGCGGCCCCCACCAGTTGGGACACGGTTGCCCACTGGTACGACGGCTGGGTGGGAGAAGAGGGGAGCGACTATCACCGGCAACTGGCAATACCCGCAATCATGGACCTTCTCGACCCCCAGCCGGGCGAGCGCATCCTCGACATTGGCGCAGGCCAGGGCGTGCTGGCCCCATACGTCACCCAGGCGGGAGCTAACTACACCGGCGTAGACGCCAGCCCACGCCTCCTTCGGATAGCCCGGCGCAGGCACGGCAATCTGGGCCGCTTCCTGCTGGGCGACGCTCGCACTCTCTCTACCGTGCCTGGCCTCTCTGCGGGCACGTTCGACGCGGTGGTCTTCCTGTTGAGCATCCAAGACATGGACCCGCTCGAGGCGGTGCTGGGTTCGGCGGCGTGGGCGCTCAAGCCGGGTGGGCGTGGGGCGCTGCTCCTGACGCACCCGGCCTTTCGCGTGCCGCGCCAGAGCGGGTGGGGCTGGGACGAGGGCCGCAAGCTCCATTACCGCCGGGTTGACCGCTACCTTACCCCGCTCGCCGTGCCGATGAAAACCTTATCAGGACGCGCCAAAGAAAGGGTAGCAACGCGCAGCTTCCACCGCCCCCTCGGCGCCTACATCAACGCCCTCGCCGCCAACGGCCTGCTGGTAGAGCGCATGGACGAAATCCCCGCCCACCGAGCCAACTCGCCTCCCCAACAGGCCAAAGCCGCCGAACAGACCCGCCAAGAGATACCGCTCTTTCTCGGTTTGCGCGCCCGTAAGGTAGAATAGACACTGAAATGAAATCTTTGCGTTCTTGGCGTCTTGGCGGTTTGCCGAAGTTGGCCGAGTGAACCTCCCCCTCATCCTCGGCTCGGCCATATTCGTTATCACTCTCGCGTTGGTGATAGGACGGCCTAAAGCTTTCCCGGAATGGGCGGCGGCCCTCCTCGGCGGGGCGGCCATGCTCCTTTTAGGGATAGTCTCACCTGGGCAGGCAGCCCAAACCCTCAGCGATAACGCCAACGTGTTCGGCTTCTTCCTGGGGTTGATGACCATCTCGGCGATGGCCGAGAGCGCGGGCTTCTTCGACGCGCTGGCTCGCCTCGCCGGGCGGCTGTCGGGCGGCAGCGCATCCCGCCTGATGCTCAACGTTATGCTAATAGGCATGCTAATTACCACCTTCCTCACCAACGACGCCACCGCCCTGATTCTCACACCCCTGGTGTACGCGCTGGTGGTGCGCTTGCGCCTCGAACCGCTTCCTTTCATGTTCGCCACCACCTTCATAGCCGACACCGCCTCGTTCGTCCTCCCGTTCAGCAACCCCATCAACGTCCTTGTGCTGACCGCCTTCCCGCACGACCTGTGGCACTACCTGAGCCACCTCCTCCTGCCCGCCATCTTGGTGATTGCGGGCAACATCGCCCTCTTCCTCTGGATATTCCGCTCGGACCTCTCCCGCCGCTTCGATGTCAAGATGCTAGGTGAGCAAGAAGAGCGCGGCACTTTCTTCTGGTTCGTGGTCGGCTCGCTGGGGGCGATAGCGCTGGCCTACGTGCTGTTCTCGGCCTACAGGTGGCCTCTGTCGGCGGTGGCGCTCGGCGGCTCGGCCTGGCTTCTGCTCGGCGGCCTGCTCATGCGCCGCGTGCAATGGGGCCACCTGTCCAAAGAAATATCCTGGCCGATATTCGGCTTCATCGCCGGGATGCTCTTGATCGTGCAGGGTGTGGAGAACCTGGGCTTGACGGCGGCCTTCGGGCGGTGGCTGGTCGGCCTGTCGGGCGGGCATCCATTAGGTGCTGTGGCCGCGTCGGTGTTCGGTGCGGCCATCGGCTCCAACGCCATCAACAACGTGCCCATGTCGCTGGTCCTCATCTCGGCCATACGCTCCGCGGTGCCTCCAGGCCACATACAAGACCTCTTCGTATACGGCACTATCATGGGAGCCGACCTCGGCCCCAACATCACCACAGTCGGCTCCCTGGCGACCATCTTGTGGCTGCTCATCCTGCGCCGCAAGGGGATGGAGGTCTCGCCGATGGCATACTTCCGGCTGGGCATAACCGTCACGCCCATCCTGCTGGCGCTAGGTGCGCTGGCGCTTTGGGTCGGTAGTCGGTAGTCGGTGGTCGCCCGGCAGATAAATCTGCGGGCTACACCTACAAAGCCTCCATAGGAGGCTACCGACCTTACAGAGGATAAGCATAGTGTAAACAGCACGCACCAAGCCCAGCCCGCGTAGGCGGGCTTTGCAGATGTAGCCTGCGGCTTTAGCCGCCCGGTGTTATCTACCGACAAAGGAGAACCTACAATGACCAACAACCAACCCTCCGTTCTCATATGCCTGAGCGGCCTGGACACGGGGACGTTTATCGAGCGGGCCGCGCCCCACGTGCCGGTGGACCGCCCATTGGCGCTGCTCTATGTGATAGATACCCGGCCTGCTGAGGAGCTAAGCTACCTGGCTCGCAGGCTGCACGCAGGCCCCGGCCCCATGTCGGGACGCGAGGCGATCATGTCCGCCGCCGACGAGCAGACCGCCCAGGCCGTGCTGGACGAGGCTGCGGCTAAATGCGCCCAGCTAGGCTACAACCCGCAAAACATCGCCCGCCAGGTAAGGCGAGGTCGCCCTGAGCAGGAAATTATACAAGTCGCCCAGCAGCCCGACCTCGGCATCGGCCTGGTGGTGATA
>JBBSGN010000278.1:0-4863 GCA_038254085.1 Chloroflexia bacterium
GGAAGCCCACCGCCGCGCCTGTGTCCTCTTCGGCAAGCTGGTGGAACGCCTCGACAGGGCTTGGTTTGGGTTTGCGGCTTTTGCGGGCGCTGGGGTTCTGCTCGACCACCTGCGCTTTCATCTCAGCGTGGGCCAGGCTGCGCCTGGGTCTGTGATCCAGCCTGGGCCGTGCCTCGCCGTGCTTGATATATAGGTCGTTTTCTACATCCTCGAAATCGTCGGGGTAGTCAGTCATCGGGTAATTGCTCCTTGAAGCTATCGCCGCTTTGTGATAATTATCCCCAAATATAAAGGCAAAAAGGTCGTGGACCTCCATAGTCCACGACCTCGATAGTATGTCGCCACCGAAACAAGGGGCAACAAAAAAGCCGTGAGCGCGAGAGAAGCGCCTACGGCCGGCTGGTTAAGCGGCGATAAAACCTACCCGCAAGCAGACACGCTCCTCCCACCAATTGGAAGACCACTTTGGAAGCTGTTGTATGCAATGTCTGTCATAGCGCATGTCCTCCTTCTGCTGGGTGTTGCTTGTGGGGCAAGTATAGCACCTTGTGGGGTGGGTGTCAATCATGATAGGACATAATAGGATGAACGACGAATAAGCCACCTTCGTCGTTCGCCATTCGCGTTCGTCGCCCCGGTTGACACCCCCACGACCCCTATGATAGACTCAAGGCTGTATAAAGTGGTGATGTGCGCCTTGAATCCGGGCGTGTTAGGCTGTTCGTGTTCCTTCAGGCGGGATGAGCAGTGTTTAAGATCGAGAACATGGACCACGTGGCTTTCACGGCCGCCGATATAGACCTCTCGATTGCGTGGTACGCGCGGACGCTGGGTATGGAGAGGCGCTATGCGGACGTGTGGACGGGGCGCGGCGATCCGGCGGTGATGTGCGCGGGCATGGCCTGCGTGGCGCTCTTCCGTCCCATCGGTGAAGGACCTATCCGCCCAAGCGACCCTAGCGCACACTTCGCATTCAAGCTGGATCGGGCCAATTTTGAGCAGGCCCAGGCCGATCTCGCCAGCCAGGGTATTGAGTACAAGTTCCGGGACCACAAGATATGCCATTCGATCTACCTGTACGACCCGGACGGGCATGAGATAGAGTTGACTACGTATGGGACTCGTAATGAGTAAAACGTAAAATGTAAGAAGCAGCCCTTACGTTTTACGTTTTACTCATTACGCAGGAGGACACATGGATTTTCTACTCAACGATGAGCAGAGAGCGGTACAGAAGCTGGTATTTGACTTCGCGCAGAACGAGATCGCGCCTTATGCGCGGGAGTACGACGAGAAGGGCGAGGTAAACTGGGGCGCGCTAAAGAAGATGGGGCAGCTCGGTCTGCTCGGCGGGCCGATTCCAGAGGAGTATGGGGGGGCGGGCTTCGACTACATCTCCTTTGGGCTGATATGCGAAGAGCTAGAGCGAGCGGAGACCGCCTTCCGCGTTATACAGAGTGTGCACGTGGGCCTCAACTCGCTGACGCTGCTGCAATGGGGCAACGAGGAGCAGAAGCGCAGGTACCTGGTTCCCCAGGCGCGAGGCGAGAAGCTGGCGACCTTTGGTCTCACCGAGCCGGGAGCCGGTTCCGACGCGGGCAATGTCGCCACGACCGCACGCAAGGACGGCGACAGCTACATCCTCAACGGCACGAAGCTCTGGATCAGCCTGGCCGACATGGCCGATAACTTCCTGGTGTTCGCCTCCCTCGACCGCGCCAAGAAGCATCACGGCATGGCAGCCTTTATCCTCGAGCGGGGCATGGAAGGGCTTTCGACCGGCACGATACATGGCAAGCTGGGCGTGCGCGCGGGCAATACGGGCGAGATCGTTATGCAGGACGTGCGTGTGCCCAAAGAGAACCTGGTTGGCGAAGAGGGAGAGGGGTTCGCCATAGCCATGTCGGCCCTCGATTGGGGACGCTTCACGGTGGCGACTGGCGCGGTGGGGTTGGCCCAGGCGTGTCTGGACGCATCGGTGAAGTACGCCAACGAGCGGCACGCCTTTGGCCGCCCAATCGGCAAGTTCCAACTGGTGGAGCAGATGATCGCCAAGATGGTGGACGGCATCGAGACCTCGCGTTTGCTCTGCTATCGCGCGGGCTGGATGAAGAACTACGGTATGAAGACCACCCGCGAGACCTCCCTTGCCAAGTGGCACGCCTGCAATGTGGCCTTTGAGAGCGCCAACGACGCCATCGAGGTGCATGGGGCCTATGGCTATTCGTCCGAGTACCCGGTCGAGCGGTATCTACGCAACAGCCGGGGCGCGGTCATCTACGAAGGCACCCGCGAGGTCCACACGGTCATGCAGGGCGAGTACGCCCTCGGCTATCGCCAGGACAAGCCATACCGATGCCCGCCACCGCCCGCGCCCGGCTACCCGCGCAAAGACATGTACGATGTGGTAAGCGCGCTGCACTACCCGTTCGCGTTGCCGGGGAACAGTTGAGGATAACGGCGATGCTTGACGAAGTTGGTATAGAAGGACCTCAGCAGTAGACTGAGGGGCTGGAATTACCCGAAGCGACGCTTGTAAAGTAGACAATTGGATCAAGGAGATGGCAAGGCATTTGCAGGAGCACACAAGTGAAATCAAGCGAATACGGCAGCACTCGGAGGGGGTGAGTAGCGATGGTGCAAGTCAGTGCAGAGGAAGCCAAGACGCAACTATCTCAGTTAATTGCTGAGGCTGTTAGAGGAGAGTCGGTATTCATCACTCAAGACGGAACACAGACCGTACAATTAGTGCCGGTTGAGCAACCTAAAGATCGCCCGCAATTCGAGAGCGCGAAGGGTCTTATTACGATTGCTGACGACTTTGACGAGCCATTAGACGACTTCAAAGAGTATATGGAATGAGGCTTTTGCTGGATACCCACACCTTCCTGTGGTTTATCAATGGCGATCCGAAGCTTAGTGCTAGGGCAAGAGCGCTGATAGAAGGATACCACTAATGCCCGTTTATTAAGCACAGCCAGTCTCTGGGAGATAGCAATCAAGACAAGCACAGGCAAACTTAGCTTCGACCTACCCTTTGCTACGCTAATCTCCCAGCAACTGAATAGAAACTTGGTTGACCTACTCGGCATCACCGTTGAACACGCTGGTGTGGTCGCAAACTTACCATTTCACCATAAAGACCCATTTGATCGCATGATAATAGCGCAGGCCCTGGCAGAAGGAATATCTGTAATAGGAATAGACTCGATATTTGATGCATACGGTGTCAAAAGATTGTGGTAGCAAGCATAGTAAGGAGACAATAAGAGATGGCTACGAATAACAATCCCGTAATTCTGGGCACGGCCCGCACGCCGTTCGGCAAGTTCGGTGGGGGATTGGCTCCCCTGTCGGCGATAGAGCTTGGGGCGATTGCCATGCGGGAGGCTATGCAGCGTGCTGATATTAACCGGGAAGACGTGACCCATAACATCATGGGGTGTGTGGTGCAGGCGGGACTGGGGCAAGTCCCATCCAGGCAGGCCGCTTTCAAGGCGGGGCTGGGGCGCGAAGTGACCTCGGATACGGTGAACCGCGTGTGCGCCAGCGGTATGCGGGCCGTCACCCTGTCCAACGACATCATCAGGTTGGGGCATCACCAACTGGTAGTGGCGGGAGGCATGGAAAGCATGTCCAACGCGCCTTACTATTCGTTCGGCACACGCTGGGGCCTGCGGATGGGCAACGGCGAACTGGTGGACGGCGTGGTGCATGATGGCCTCACCGATCCGCTGCTCAAGGTGCATATGGGCACGCACGGCTCGACGGTGGCCGCCGAGGAGAAGTGCAGCCGCGAGGAGCAAGACGCCTGGGCGCTGCGCTCGCACCAGCGCGCCATAGCCGCCATAGACAACGGCCTGTTCGCAGAAGAGATTGTGCCCGTAACGATACCCGACAAAAAGAAGGGCGACATCACGGTAGACACCGACGAGTCGCCCCGCCGCGAGACCTCGATGGAGGCGCTTGCCAAACTGAAGCCGGTGTTCGACCCGAACGGCAGTGTGACGGCCGGCAACGCCCCCGGCCTGAACGACGGCGCGGCGGCAGTGGTGGTCGCTTCGTCTGAGTACGCGAAGGCGCACGGTCTTAAGCCGTTAGCACGCATACTCGGGTATGGCGAAGCGGCGTGGGACACCCCTTATCTGGCTTACGTGCCCGCTATGGCGGGTAAGAACGCCCTCAAGAAGCTGGGCATGACCGTTGATGACCTCGATTTGGTGGAGATAAACGAGGCGTTCGCCAGTGTGGCGCTGATTAGCATGGCGAGGCTGGGCCTGCGCGAGGATAAGGTGAACGTCAACGGCGGCGCGGTTGCCCTGGGCCACCCCGTCGGCGCGTCGGGCGCTCGGCTGATTATCACGCTGATACACGAGCTAAGGCGGCGCGGGGGCGGCATCGGCATGGCCGCTATCTGCTCCGGCATGGCGCAAGGAGACGCTATTATCTTGCAGGTGGGCGAGTAGGATGGATTTTCTCGCCACCGCCCGCCGCCAGATGCTGGCCGGGCAGTTAAACGATGCGCGTGAGCGCCTGCTCGCTTCAGTTGAGGGGCTGACCGCGGACGAGATGCAGCAGTCGGGCGTGGCGGGCGACTGGTCGGTGCGTGACATCCTGGCGCACGTGGCCGCGTGGGACCGCGACTTCACGCGGGCTTATCGTTCGATGCTGGCAGGTGCGCGCCCGTCCTTGATGGACCTCGATGATGAGGGGATACAGTCCTTCAACGAGGAGCACCATACTTTGGATGCTAGCAAGAGCGTGGGCGAGGTTACGTCTGAGTTGCTGGCAGCGCGTGAGGAGATGCTGGAATTACTGCGCGAGGTGGATAACGCGGCCTTGTTTGCCCCTGCTCCCGGCGAC
>JBBSGN010000279.1:0-4839 GCA_038254085.1 Chloroflexia bacterium
AAAGCGATTCAGATGAGCGGAGTTCCTGACCGTTTAAGGGGTGTGTTGCATCATTTGAATTGGTCTGTTAGTGTGGGGATTGCCGAACCTTCTTGTCGTCAATCGGAGCCTCACCCATGAGCGAAAATAAGCTGTTCAAGTACCGCCATTATCAGGCTGAGATCATTCTGCTCTGCCTACGCTGGTATCTTCGCTACTCCCTCAGCTACCGTGACCTGGAAGAGATGATGGTTGAGCGAGGCCTCTCCGTGGATCATACTACCATCTATCGTTGGGTTCAACGCTACGCTCCCATCCTTGAGAGGAAATGCCGAGCCAAACTCAAACCAACCAACGATTCCTGGAGAGTGGATGAGACGTACATCAAGGTCAAAGGCCAGTGGCACTATCTCTATCGCGCAGTCGACTCCGAAGGCGACACAGTGGAGTTTATGCTCAGTCCCACCCGCGACGCACAAGCTGCCAAGCGTTTCTTCCGTAAGACTCTACGAGCCAGGCATACGGTCGCTCCTCGCGTTATCAACGTCGATAAGAACCCTTCTTACCCCAAGGCTATAAGCAAACTGAAGAAGAAAGGCACTCTGCCGCCCAACTGCGACCTGCGGCCCATCAAGTACCTCAATAACCTGATTGAGCAAGACCACCGCTTTATAAAACGGCGCACTAACCCCGGTATGGGATTCTGGTCATTCCACACAGCATGGAGGACGATCCAGGGGTACGAGGCTATGCACCAGCTAAGGAAGGGGCAGGTGAAGGGAACAACCAGGGGAAACATCCGCAGCCAGGTTCGCTTTGTATCAATGGCATTTGGACTGGCTGCCTGACCCCGTATAAATCGCCTTGTATCAGCACGCCCCCGGTTGAGCTCGGCTTGGTTGTTGCAACACTACCCAAGAAGCCGTTGCGCTTGATTGAGAAGGAGGTGCCCAAAGGCGACCCAGACCCTAAAGCGTTGGCTTGTTACGGTTTGTGGCTGGCGGAAGAAGATATGCAGAAGAACGGGGAGATGCTGCTGCGTTTCGTGGACGGTCGGCCGGTAAGCCAGATGACCACCCGTTACTTGGAATGGTGCTGCCGCAAGTTGCGGGAGCGAGGCAAGAGGGTGCTCGTACTGGTGTGGGACAATGCTCCCTGGCATGTCAGCAAGCAGGTTCGGGAGTGGATCCGAGAGCACAACTACAAGGTCAAGTACGAAGGAGGGGGTAACGGAGTGAGGATACTGGTGTGCTATTTGCCCGTGAAAAGCCCCTGGCTCAATCCTATAGAACCCAAGTGGCTGCACGGCAAACGCAGGGTGGTGGGTGGAAGCCGACCACTTGCTCACCTCTCACGAACTTGCCCAGCGTGTGTGTGATACCTTCGATTGTCCTTATGAAGAGCATTTATCCATTCCCGATAACGTCTCCTGATCTTGCACTAGGATAGCTAATATGAGTGTCTTCATCATGAGCTTGGACAGCGTGGGCCTAGCAGACGTGCAGCAGGTCGGCTCCAAGAGTGCAAATCTAGGTATGCTCCGTGCGGCCGGCTTTCCGACGCCTCCTGGTTTGTGCATTACCACAGACGCCTTTCACAATGCCCTATACCCTTATGCTAACCGGATTAGGCTGATACTCTCCAGACCCGACCTGCAACAGCCCAAAGTTGCGCAAGCTGCTGAGTCCGAAATTCAGGCTATTCTGCAAGATCTTGTAGTTCCACAGCATCTCGCCTCTATGCTCGAAGCTGAGCTTTCGGAGGTGCAAGCGCAGGCGTTTGCCGTAAGATCCTCCGCCATTTCTGAGGATCTTGCTCATGCCAGCTTCGCAGGCCAATATGCCACAGTATTGGGTGTAGCTAAGGGCGCATCTCTGAACGAAGCCATAGAGGCCTGTTGGCGCTCATTCTTCAGCGCTACAGCAATAGTGGCACGCGCTGCCGCTGGTGTCACCTATGGTGCTACCGAAAGTGAGGAAGGGATGGCTGTGCTAGTGCAGCCGATGGTAAACGCTGAATGCGCCGGTACATGCTTTTCGGTAGATCCAATCCGTTTGCAACCCGATATCCTTATTGATGCTACCTGGGGCCTCGGGATCGGCGCAGTTGACGGCTCGCTACCTACAGACACTTTTCGCATAAGGCGCAGCGATCTCGAAGTTGAACAGCGTCAGATAGCCAACAAGGCGGAGATGCTCGTCCTGGTAGAAGGGGAAGGAGTCCAACTCTCTCCAGTAGCCGACCACCGGAGAGAGATTGCGTGCTTGCCCGATGCATGGGTGCAGCGTGTCGCAGCCTTCGCCCTGTGTGCCGAGCAGCTATTCGGCGCGCCGCAGGACATCGAATGGGCAATAGTGGATGAGCGTGTCTGGATTCTACAAAGCCGACCAGTTACCACATTGCCCGCTGATCTGGTTGAGGCGACAGTGTTCCCTGTCTCATGGTCGGAAGACGAGGAAGCTCGAGCTTTTTGGGCGCTGTCAGCAGGATCTAGGCAAGATCTTCCGCTGCCGTTAGAGCACGACTACTTTTCAATCTATCGTCTTGGGTGGGAAGAGGGAGAGCACTTTGCAGGTACCGGCGAGCCGACACGACGTAAGATCGTCAACGGTCGGAGGTACTGGGCGAAAGCACCAAGCGACCTCACGCCAGGCGATCGCCAGGTGCGGATGCAGGCTATTGCTAACCTCAATAACCGCCTTATCCAGACTGATGGTACGACAGCATGGGACTACTGGGGCCCGGAGGTAGTGGCTGCGACCGAGAGGCTTCGCTCGTTTGCCGTTGACGAGGCGGATGGGCCCGCTCTAGCAGCGCATGTAGAAGAAGCCTTTGCTATCGCACGTCGCAGTTGGATGGTGCATAACCTCCTCGGGATAGCACCTATAGAGAGATATATGGCCGCATATGCGGATATAACCGGGCAGTCGGGACCCGACGCTTTCGACACGGCTCTACAGCTCCTCGAAGGCGAAGAGACAATTTTAACGCGCCTTATCGATTGGCTTTATGCGCTTGCAGTACAAGCACGTGACATCCCCTACCGGAAAGAAATTATCCTGTCCAGACAGCCGGACGCTATAGAACGGTTGGCCGCGCTCAAGGGCACTGCTAATTTCCTGGCGGATCTTCAGACCTTGCTCGAGACTTACGGTGACCGTACAGGGGCGGGAGTAGGATCAGATACAACCATTAGAACGCCGACCTGGCGTGAAAAGCCTGAGTTGGTGCTGGCTATGATCGCCCCTTACCTCGATGCATCGGTTGAGCCTCCTATAGTTGCGCGTTCCCGAACGCGGGAGAAGCGAGACGCTGAGGTCGAAGCCTTTTGCGCTTCCTGCCAGGACAGCGCACTGGCAGCCGAGTTTCGTCGTCAAGTAGCCCTTCTGCGGAAAGATGCCAGGGTGCTTGAAGAGCATAACCACTACATAGACCAGATGGCCACAGGGCAAGTGCATAACGCCATCGTTGCGGCCGGACAGTGGCTAGCGGCTAATGGCTCGTTGGCGAATGCTGATGACGTGTTCTGGTTGCACGTGGACGAGCTTCTCGCCGTGCTGCGTGGGGGCCACGAGTCTTCCTGTGTGCAGATTGTAACTAATCGTCAATCAGACTACGACCTATGGCGCCGCTTGGAAGCGCTCGCCACACTTGGTGTTCCCGATGCCCAGCTTCCTACCCGACCATCTGCTCTGCCTATAGTTTCCGAGCATTCCCTTGAAGATCGGGCAAGCACGACACGCATAGCAGGCAAGGGCGCAAGCCCCGGGCGAGCCAGCGGCCGAGCACGCGTTGTGCCCATGAACGTGGACATCCCAGATATAGAGCCTGGCGACGTGCTTATCGCTGAGAATGCTGGCCCACGATGGACCCCCTTCTTTCCAACGCTCAGTGGAATAGTTCTCGATCAGGGCTCAGTACTGCAGCATTCGTCTGTTGTGGCACGCGAATATGGTGTCCCGACAGTAGTGGGCACCCGTGATGCGACTAAGAGGATCCCCGATGGCGCGTGGGTGGTCATTGATGGGACTGAGGGTTTTGCAGAGATTCACGACAACTCAGATAGGTAGAGATAACACATGATCTCCGATATATTCTCAACGCCATTCTAATACGATTGAGTTTTCCACACCGATCGGCCTTATAATGTGTGGCTCGAAGAACGAACAGGTTGTTGAGCTTCTCCTGTCCGACCAGGCTAGTAGCATAGATGATCGTATTAGAGTGTCTCAATACCTCCTGCTGAACAGTGAGGAGGCCATAAAGGAGAGACTCGCGCTTATCCCTGAGGCGTACGAGCATAGCTCTGACCTCTTGTCATCTGCCGATGCCGACTCCGAGACCGATCAGTAGTGTAGACGGATTCGGTCCACAGTGTGGACCGAATCCTATCTTGCTGTCTGATTACACCAGGACTTGGATCATGCACCGCCTGTCCCGGCTACTTGGCCGATCCGCGCTCACGCAGCCCTCTGGTAATCATGGTGCAAGCCGCGCAGAACCGGTAAGCTCTTTATCTTTGCATCGGCTCCGTTAGCAGTTGATGGATCTGGCAGGACATGTGACCATGCCACTTCCAGAATAGCTTGGCCGATCCCTTGATGTGGCCGTGCTGAGTTGTAATACTGAACGAACTCCTTTACTATCCCTTGTAGATGCCTCTCCCCAAGGACGAGGATGTGGTCGAGGCATTCTCGGTTGACTGTCCCCAAGAACCGCTCACAGTAGGCGTTTGCTTTCGGAGCTCGGCAGGGAGTTCGCAGTACCTCTCCTCTATGCCGCTACCTACTGCTACCTGGGTGAAGAGTGCTCCGTACTTGCTGTCGTTTGCTGTCGTTGTCCCGGATCAGGAACCTCGGC
>JBBSGN010000280.1:0-4830 GCA_038254085.1 Chloroflexia bacterium
CCTCCCCATGCCGATCAACCTCGATACCGTCAACCGTCTGTACGGATTGAGCCTCACCTCGTTCCAGCTTGAGGAGTTCTTCGCTTCGGTGGCCGAGCCGGTCAAAAAGTGTTGCACATCGGAAGATGTTGTGGTCAGCAAGGTGGGGCGCGACTTATACAACAAGTTCTTTCGCGGCTACACCCGCAAAATGTGGAACCTCGACCCCTCCGAGCTTGACGCCTCGGTGACGGCGCGTGTGCCCACGCGCACTAACCGCGACGACCGCTATTTCACTGATACCTATCAGGCTATGCCGCTTTACGGCTTCACCAGGATGTTCGAGAATATGCTCGCTCACCCCAACATCAAGGTGATGACGAACACCGACTACCGCGAAATAGATGGCATCATACCCTACCGCGAGATGATTTACACAGGGCCAGTAGACGCTTTCTTCGATTACGAATACGGCAAGCTGCCTTACCGCTCGCTTGAGTTCAAGTTCGAGACACACGACATCCCCGTGTTCCAACAGACCGGCACGATCAACTACCCGAACGAAAACGCCTACACGCGCATCACTGAGTTCAAGTACGTAACGGGCCAGACCCACCCCAAGACTACTATTGTCTACGAGTATCCATTGGACGAAGGCGACCCCTACTACCCCGTGCCCCGCCCTGAGAACGCTGAAGTCTACAAGAAGTACCAGGCGCTTGCCGAGAAAACGCATGGCGTTCACTTTGTGGGGCGGCTTGCCACCTACAAGTATTACAACATGGACCAGGTGGTGGCTCAAGCCCTCGCGCTGTTCGACAAGATTGCGGCCAGGGTCAGTGTGCCCCGCCACCTGGAAGTAGCGACAAGTGACCTGGCTCTTGAGGGCGCGGCCAAAGTGTCCGGCATGGTCAGCACCGGCACGATGATCGAGGCGACGCCCAGTTCGATCAGCCAGGCGTAAGGACGAAGGCAGCTAAAGGTGAGGGTTACTCGCCATCTATCGTCTTTCATCCTTCGTCCACAGAAACTATACGTAAACCAGCAGGAGTGGCAGCTTGAGTAGCACGAGGCCAAAAAGACAACTCGAATTGTGGGCAGGGGTCGAATGCACTGTCAATCGCGTAGGCGACCGATACTTTAACCAGCTAGAGCGCAACGGCCACGCCCACCGTTTGGACGATCTCGACCTCTTCTCCGGTCTCGGCATCCGCACGATGCGCTATCCGGTCCTGTGGGAGCTAACCGCCCCCAACGGTTTGGAGAACACCGACTGGTCCTGGGCGGACGAGCGGCTTGGTCGCTTACGCGAGCTTGGGATACGGCCCATCGTGGGGCTGGTGCATCACGGCAGCGGCCCTCGCTACACCAGCTTGTTGGACCCACACTTTGCCGAAAAACTCGCAGAGTTTGCAGGTGCGGTCGCACGGCGCTATCCCTGGGTTGACGCTTATACCCCTGTCAACGAGCCTCTTACCACCGCCCGCTTCAGCGCGCTGTACGGCCATTGGTATCCCCACGCTCGTGATAATCTCACCTTCGCGCACGCCCTCCTCAACCAGTGCAAGGCAACTGTGCTGGCGATGCGGGCCATACGAGAGGTCAACCCGGACGCGCAACTTGCGCAGACCGAAGACCTCGGCAAAACATACAGCACTCCCCTCCTGGCTTACCAGGCCGACTTCGAGAACGAGCGGCACTGGCTCACCTTCGACCTGCTCTGTGGCCGCGTTGTGCCGGGCCACCCGATGCGATACTTCCTCCGAGGGGTGGGCGTGGAGGATGCCGAGCTCGCTTGGTTCCTCGACAACCCGTGCCCGCCCGACATCATGGGTGTCAACCAGTACATAACGAGCGAGCGTTTCCTCGACCACCGCCTGGAGCGTTACCCCGCCCATCTGCACGGCGGCAACGGCCATCACGAATACGCAGATACGGAGGCCGTGCGCGTGCGCGCCGAGGGGATATCCGGCCCAAAGGTCTTGCTACGCGAGGCCTGGGAGCGTTATCACCTGCCGTTGGCCGTAACCGAAGCGCACCTCGGCTGCACGCGCGAGGAGCAACTGCGTTGGCTGGCCGAAATATGGGACTCCGCCCAGGCGCTCAGGGTCGAGGGGGTAGATATTCGTGCGGTTGCGGCCTGGTCCCTTCTGGGCGCCTGTGGGTGGGACAACTTGCTGACCCGCCCAGACGGCGGTTACGAACCGGGCGTGTTCGACATGCGCGCCCCACACCCGCGCCCCACCGCCCTTGCCTATATGGTGCGCGACCTGGCAGCCGGGGAGCGGCCCGACCATCCCGTGCTGGGACTGCCCGGTTGGTGGGACCGCCCGCAACGGCTGCTATATCCGCCCGCGCGCACCCAGGCTGCGTCTCGACCCTCACCGAACGACCCGCTCATACACCGTGAAGCGGCCAGGCCACTGCTCATCACTGGGGCTACCGGCACGCTGGGTAACGCCCTGGCCCGCCTGTGCGACCAGCGTGGGCTGCCATACCGCCTGCTCACCCGCCGCGACATGGACATAGCGGACGCCTCATCGGTAAGGGCGGTTTTGGACGAGATGCGCCCCTGGGCCGTCGTCAACGCCGCAGGCTACGTGCGCGTTGACGACGCCGAGCGCGAGGCAAGCATTTGCTTCCGCGAGAACACGACGGGTCCGGCGGTGTTGGCAGGCGAGTGCGCCAGGCTGGGTCTACCCCTCCTCACCTTCTCTTCTGACCTGGTATTCGATGGCCGCAAGCGATCACCCTATGTAGAGAGCGATGCGGTCGCACCCCTCAATGTGTATGGGTGCAGCAAAGCCGAGGCCGAGGAGCGTGTATTGGAAGCGCTGCCCTCCGCGTTGATCGTACGAACGAGCGCCTTCTTCGGGCCGTGGGACGAGCGCAACTTTATAACGGCAGCGATCCGCACTCTGGCCGCCGGGCGGGCCTTCGTGGCCGCAAATGACGCAGTGGTCTCCCCTACCTACGTGCCAGACCTTGTACACGCGAGCCTGGACCTGCTGATTGATGGCGAGAGCGGCGTCTGGCATCTGGCGAACCCCGGCGCAATTACCTGGGAGGCCCTTGCCAGGCGCGCCGCCGAGCTTGCAGGCATAAATCCCACCGGCATACAGGGCAGGCCAACAGACGCGCTTGGTCTAGGCGCGCAACGCCCACTGTACAGCGCGCTCGGCAGCGAGCGCGGCACGCTGCTTCCACCCCTCGATGACGCCCTTATGCGATATATGACAGAGTGCGAAGTGCCCTGGACCGGAAGGAAGATAGCACGATCCGTTTTCATGGGGTGATACTCGACGTTGACGGCACGCTTGTTGATAGCAATGACGCGCACGCCCACGCCTGGGCGCAATCCATGAAACACGAAGGCTCTGACGTGCCCTATGAGGAGGTGCGCTGCGAAATAGGCATGGGCAGCGACAAACTGCTGCCCAACACGGTAGGCGTGCAGAAGGATAGCCCGGAGGGCAAGCGGCTCACCAAAGGGTGGGAGGAGATTTTTAAGTCGGATTACCTGCCCAACCTCAAAGCGTTCCCCGGATCGAAGGCGTTGTTGCAGAGGATGCGCAGCCAGGGCTTGAAGCTGGTGGTGGCAAGCTCGACCGAAGCGAGCCTGCTGAAGTCATTGCTTGAAATCGCGGACGCGACAGGCCTGATACGGGACAAAACATCCTCGAGCGACGCCAAGCAGTCCAAGCCAGACCCGGATATTGTGCAGGCGGCGTTAGATAACCTTGAAATGCCTCCCAATCAGGCGGTAATGCTGGGCGACACGCCATACGACGTTGAAGCGGCGTCACGGGCGGGTGTGAGCATAATCACCTTGCGTTGCGGCGGTTGGAGCGACAAAGACCTGGCGGGCGCGATAGCCATATACGACGATCCGGCTGACCTGCTTGCGCATTACGATTCATCTCCCCTCGCATGAGAGGGGCTGGTAACGGAGGTCAATTCTTGGAGGGCGAACCGCTATTTCAGAGCTTTTTCATGGGCGGTTTCGAGTGCTCATCTCACCGCCCGCGCAACGGCAAACGCCTTGATTTGATCGCGGCTGCCGCGCATGACAGGCATGTGGGTGCGGATTACACCCGCCTTCGTGGACAGGGCATTCACACTGCCCGCGATGGCATACGCTGGCACCTCATAGAGCAGACGCCCCGCCGGTACGGGCGCGGGGATACCATCCCGCTCAAGGAGACGTTAGACCAGCCTGAGATGACCTGGCTCCAATGGCGTCGCCGCCTCGACAAACTGGAACCATTCTGCCGGATTGCAGGTCATACCAGTGAAGAAGTGCGCGAAATCCTGGTAGCCCTGGAAAAGGTGTACCAGCCACTCTTTCCGCAGCTCAATTTGCGCCAATGGGGAGGCTCCATCTACACCTGGCTGACACAGCCGGTCTTCGACCCGACCAATTGTGGCCGCGTGACGATGGATTACCTGACGAAGCTCGTCACGACTGCCCTGGAATGGTCGTATGCAGCCGGGGAAACGGAGGTGAAAGCCGAGACGCTAGAGAAGGCCGTTTCCCTCCTCGTGCTGCGTCGTGATAGCTTTCGGATCATTGATGGAGCAGGTCCTGGCGTCGAAGTCTCTCAGCCAGACGGAACAAAACCAGCAAGTACGACTGGGACAAAGCGAGAGCAGGAAACGGTCCAGGGAAACGAGCAGCAAAACACGGTGGAAACGGTGGAACAACAGGTGCAAACGAGCACATCACCCAAATGCACGTTTTCTAAAGTGGTGGTTTCCATCGATCTCAAACGGTTTGCAGACAGGAACATTGCCGTGGTGGAATGCCCTCACTGTTTGAGAACGCGTTCGCTCTCCCCAGTCAAGGGCATC
>JBBSGN010000281.1:0-4824 GCA_038254085.1 Chloroflexia bacterium
AGGATTGAACACCCTGAAATAGAGTACCGCGTTCACGCGCACCGTCACATTATCCCGCGTGATAACCTCTTGCGCCGGCACGTCCAGCGTCACCACGCGCAAGTCCACCTTCACCATCCGGTCGGCCACCGGAATGATAAAGAACAGTCCAGGCCCCTTCGCCCCTATCAACCGTCCAAGCCGGAAGATAACCCCCCGCTCGTACTCCTGCACCACCTTGATAGCCGAGCCGCCAATAGCAAACAGCACCACTATCACCGGCACCAAAAACGCCAAAAACCCAAGTAAAGCGTCCATCTCTATTTAGCTCCTTTTCCTTTACTAAGCCGACTCGTAAAACGTAAAACGTAATGCGTAAGATAAAGCCCTTACGTTCTACGTTTCACGCATCACTCTCAAACTCAACCCATCCGCCCCCACCACGCGCACCGGCTGGCCCGACGGTATTGAGCCGTCGGTGCTGACTGCGTGCCATAGCTCGCCTTCCACATATACCATCCCTTCGGGGGCCAGGTCTGTGCGCGTCTGAGCGATTTTGCCCACAAGCCCCTCGCGTCCGGTGGTGGGCCGGCGCTTCCTCGCCATTATAATCTTATACACCGCGAAGAAGAAGAACAGCCCCAGCCCGGTGGCCGTGCCCAGCACCACCGGCGGCGACACCCCAGGCAATCCGGGCGCAGCCGACTTGTCTACCAACACCAGGCCGCCAATTATCAGCGACACGATCCCACCCGCCGTCAATATGCCGTGCGCCGACATAAACACGTCAGCGATAAACAGCACAAAAGCCAATATCAGGAACGCTATCCCCGACGCATTGAGAGGCAGCGTGCCCAGCGCCAGAAACCCCACCAGCAACAGTATAGCCCCCACCACGCCCGGAAAGACCGCCCCCGGATTGATGAACTCCCATGTCAATCCCAGCGTGCCCAGGCTTATCAGCACGAACGCCACGCTAGGGTTAGTAATCAGCAGCAGCACGTCCTCGGCGAAGTTGGAGGATATAGTCTGCGTCGGCAGCCCCTTCGTGTGGAGCGTCACCTTCTCGCCGTTTACCTCTACCTGCTTCCCGTCCGTCTGTCGCAGCAGGTCGCCCACGTTGCTCGCCACGAAATCTACTACGTGTTGATCGAGGGCGCTCGCCGCGCTCAGGTTGGCGCTCTCGCGTATCGCCTTCTCAGCGAAGTCGGCGTTGCGCCCGCGCTGATCGGCCAGGCTGCGTATCTGCGACACCAGCAGGTTCGTCACCTTGCGCCGCTCGGCTGCCGCGTCGCCGCTCTCCGGCGTGCTGCTCGCGCTCCCACCCCCCGAATCGCCGTTCAATATCACCTCGGACGACCCTATCGTGGTGTTCGGGGCCATCGCGGCCACGTGCGCCGAATAGACGACGAACAGGCCCGCCGACGCCGACATCGCCCCCTGAGGCGACACATAAGCGATCACCGGAACCCGGCTGGCGAGCGTGCGCTGCACTATCGTTTGCATCGACTCGACCAGCCCGCCCGGCGTGTCAATCTGCACCACCAACGCAGCGGCCCCGTCGTCCTCGGCGGTCTTGATCATGCGGTCGTAATACTGCGCGCTGATAGGCGTTATCGGCAGCTTAAACACCGCCACATCTACATGCCCCGACCCCTGCTGGGTAGGAGCCGCCCTCACTGCCGGCCCGAACAGACCCCCGACCGCAAGCAGCACCATACCCAGCGTCAAAGAGGCCAGGTAGCTCAACCGCATCAAGCGCACAAGAGATGACGCTTTGCCCATAACAAAATCCTTTCTACTGGATATACGCACGGGACGTAGTTGGCGTCACACTCATTATACTCCATGCGTAAAACACAGGAGCTTTTGCTTGCTCCTTACGTTTTATACATCCGTTGCTGATTGCCCAATACGCCTGGCGAGTGGCACTTCTCGTATGCCAGAAGATGGTGTAACAGAAAGAGAAAGAGGAACCGAGACGCCTCAGTTCCTCTTTGTCCCTTTTTGCATCTGTCAAATATCTCCGTGTACCCGCGCAAACGACCAGCGCAGGTCCACCAGGTCGGGGGGCACTTTGATAGCTCTGGCGATGTGCGCGGCTGCCCCCACACGGTAGTTGTACTGGATAACTCCCAAGGGGACCAATAGGCAGGCGGCGATTAGCTGGGCCTCGCGCTCGTCCCGCTCTTTGGACCAGTCGCTGGTCTTGCAGACGAAAAGCTGGTGGGGTTGATTGGCGATGATGTGCGCCGCTTCGTGTGCCAACGCCATCCTCTGCCACGACGGGTCGAGGTTCTTGTTGATGCCGATGTGCATCTGCTTCGGCCTAATCAAAGCGAACCCGAGCGTCATGGGCGTGAAGTTTTGCTTGCGTATGTCGAACCTGTCCATGAGCGGACCGAGGTCCACCGGCAGGCGCGTATGCAGCCTGTGGCGATAGATCAAGAACTCTACCGTGTCTAAGATGTCGTCGGAGAGAGTGCTCATGGCGCTTGCTCGCTCTCTTCGCTGAAGATGCGACGCAACTCGCTCATTATGATGTCGCGATCGCGCTTCGCCAGGCTATCCAGCTTGCGGGCGAAGGCCTCCAGGAGCGGTTCGAGCGTGGGGTGGGACCTCGCCAGCAGATGCTCTATGCCAGCTGCGCGATATAACTCGATGGTGGGAATAGAGAGAGCGGCGGCAATACGGCTCAACACCTCGTTAGAGGGCGCTTTATATAGGCCACGCTCCAGCTTGGACAAGTAGCCGCTGCTGACATGCGCCGTGCTCGCCAGCGCCTCCTGGCTCAGATTGCGCTCCAGCCTCAGTTGTCTCACTACAGGACCGATCATGCTGCGTGTTTGTGGGTTAATACAGGGTTCAAGACAGGGTCAAGGAACGCATGGACGCATAAGCGCCCAAGTAGAAGCGGCGTATTATACCACAAAACGAGTTACGAGTTATTAAGTAGTAGCACTAACTACTCGTAACTGCTAACTCATAACTACGGCACGACTGGAGGCACAGGAGAGTGACGGGCGGCCTGGGCGAAGGCCTGGGTGGCCTCGGCCTGCTGGCCTGCGCCCCGATAGGCTCGGCCTAGCGTCAACCAGGTCTCCCCTTGATTGGGGTCGAGGCGGGTGGCCTGGAGGGCGGGGGTGATTGCCTGCTGATAGAAGCCTCGGCGCATCAGGCTCTCGGCGATCATCTGTTGGGGGGCTGCCCAGGTCGGCTGGAGCGCACCGGCGGTGCGGAAGGCCATTTCGGCGTCTTCAAATGTATGCTCGCGCTTGGTGGCGGCCATGTAGGCGAGGCCGAGTTGGTATTGGGCAATCGCATCGTTGCTGTCCAGGTTGGTCGAGCTTTCAAGCAACCGGATAGCCTCGTCGAAATTGCCCGCCTTGTACTGGGCTATGCCTTCGCGCAACTCTTTGGCGTTGCCTGTGGCGACCGGCTGGGTGTTGGGTGTTGGGGATTGGGCGTCTGATGCTTCGGTCCCGGGCACCCGGTCCCCAACACCCAACACCTGAGGGGCAGGCGCAGGAGAGGGTGCCCACAATGTAGAAAGCCAGGAGGTAGTTGCCAGCATATAGCCGCCCGCAAGCAACGCGCCCACCGCCAATATGGAGAGCGCTAGCATGAAGCTGCCGCGCCGCAGTCCCGTACCCAGCCGCGCTCCCAAAGTAGGCGTCAGTCGGACCGGACCAGCGTGTTGCACCATCCCCGATGGTCTCGGCTCCGGTGGCGGAATATCGTCGGCCAACGGTTCCGTGGAGACTGGCCTCCCGGACAGCGCCGCTAGCCAGTCGGTTGTCTCTTGCTCATCGCCGGTGGACCCGCCGACCGGAGGGCTTGCAGATAGATTGCCGCTGCTCAACCGATTAGTAGGCAGTTCGTTATCGTCCGCATAATCACCTACAAGGGTTCGATCCTCAGTTCTTTCCAAAGATTCGATCATAGCTAAACACCTTCCCTGGCTCCCCCTTCGGGGAATTATGAATTATGAATTATGAATTATGAATTTCCTTGTTCGCATAGAGCTTCCTAATTCAAAACTCAAAATTGGTCCTAAAGGCCCGAAAAGCATCCTTTGCGCCGGGGCAATAATTATAGCATCCACGATCCTTTGCCTGTCGCGTTTCCACATCCGCCGACTGCCGACCACCCTCCTTGCATCGCAGCCTTGCTATAGGTTATAGTTAAGTATGGGCAAACATATCGCGCTCGCCAGCCGTCTTAAGGAATTACGCCGCGCACATAGCTGGACGCAACAAGACCTCAGTCGCGCCAGTGGGCTTACGCGCTCGTACATCTCCCGCCTGGAAATGGGCGATATAGCCCTACCCGCCAGCGACAAGCTGCGCGTCCTGGCCTCGTCCCTCGATACCACGCTCGATGACCTCCTGCAGGCCGCAGGCTTCCTCGACGCTTCCTATGAGCCGTCCAATCTCCCCGACATAAAAGTCTACCTCCGCCGCAAATACGCCATCTGCGACCCCCGCACCCTCCAAGCCTTCGACATCCTTGTCAAGGGCCTCATCTCTAATCAACCCCAAAACGCAAATAAGTGATCTTGGATTTTGGATTGAGGCAAGTAATCCAAAATCCAAAATCCAAACAGTACTTCCTTCCCAAAAGGGCCGTCCCTTTGTCCCATATTTGGCTGAAACGCTATTTTTCTATGCTATACTCCCCTCAGTGGCAGACAGATATATCTGCGAGTTGCCAGTTGCTATAGACAACGCCTTGTGCAATTCTGCCACTAGCTAACAACTTATAACTCGCAACTAGCAACTCAAAGGAATCATCTCTATGGCGCCAAACAAGGCAACTTACGACACGGCAATGAAGCGTGCCCAC
>JBBSGN010000282.1:0-4790 GCA_038254085.1 Chloroflexia bacterium
AGAATATGAGGAAGATAATTAGCAGCAGGATCGCCGTCATGACGTATATACTCGTAGCCGCGTCACCCTCGCCAACCCGCCCCAGGCTGGACGCGGGTATTAACAGCGCAAACAGCCCGCAATAGACAAGGATTAGCGCCACCCCAAGTATAAAGTGGTCCAGCAGTGCCGCCAAAAAGCGCGAGCCGATGCCGGCCATTTCGTAGTGAAAGGCCACCTGTTCAGGCGTGGAGATTGTAAGTTGTTCGTCCATGGCGCTCCCTGTGGGTGATAGATGTGGATGAGATTGGGGCGAAGTCCCAGGCGTTTCATAGCTAACGCCTAACACCCATAACCTCCTTGCTATGTTACAATAAATGGCATGAGTGCGCTAGAGCGGTTTGTGGCGGAGAGGCAGGGGGACTGGACGCGGCTGGAAGGGCTGGTGTCGCAGGTGCAGACAGGGCGGGTACGGGCGTTGTCGGCGAACGACCTGGAAGAGATGACTCGCCTGTACCGGCTGGCCGCTTCGGACCTGGCTCGCGCCCGCCGTGATTTTCCCGGCGACCGCATGGTGTCGTACTTGAACCGTCTGGTGTCGTCATCATACTCGTCGGTCTACAGCACGGCGGGGATTAGCTGGAAGGACGTGGGGCGCTGGTATATGGTGGGTTTCCCGCGTCTGTTCAGGGCTACGGCGGGCTACTATTTGCTTGCCGCGCTCCTCTTCTTCGGGACGGGGGTGCTGTCGTTCGTGGCGACCCTCTCTTATCCACCTGCCGCCCAGGTCTTGCTCGACAACGAGACCTACCAGTCTATATCGTCATATGCCGAGCGCGGTGAGCTGTGGACCGAGATACCGTCGGCACGGCGCTCGTTGGCGTCGTCCGCTATCATGACCAACAATATCAAGGTGGCGATATTCGCCTTTGCGGGCGGGATGCTACTTGGTCTGGGCACGGTGTGGGTGCTGGTAATGAACGGTGTCCAGTTGGGAGCCGTATTTGGGATTGTTACCCAGCACGGGCTGGGTTTCCGGCTGCTGGCCTTCGTGTCGGGGCACGGCGTGATCGAGCTTAGTGTTATCTGCCTGGCGGCGGGCGCGGGGCTGATGCTGGCCGACGCTATAATGCGGCCCGGTATGCTCCAGCGAGGCGAGGCGTTGGCGTTGGCGGCACAGCGGGCCGTGCAACTCCTGTTGGGCGGAGCCTCATTACTCGTAATCGCGGGCACTATAGAGGGCTTTTTGTCGCCGTCGTCGGTGCCCGACTGGGTAAAGTTCGGTACGGGCGTGGTGACGGGGGTGCTGCTGTACGGATATTGGCTGTTGACGGGGCGGGGAGTGAAGCGTGAAGCGTGAAGCGTGCGTATCTAAACGCAGAGACGCAGAGGACGCAAAGGACGCGCAGAGGTTTCTATCGTTATTCACGTTTCACATATGGGGATGTAAGAGATGGGCAATCCTGAGCCTACCTGGCTGGACCTGTACGACTATCGGCAGCGCGTGGCGAGGATGGACGCCGAGCGGGAAAGGGCGCTTCGTGCGGGGGAGGACGAGTTAGCCGTATTGAGGCGGTTTCGGGGGCAGAAAGATGCCCTGTTTGCGAACCACCCGCAGTCGCCCCTCGATGCCGAGCAGCGGGAGCGCTTCACTGGGCTAATTTGCTTCCCTTATAACCCGGCTATGCGGGTTGAGGCTACGCTTGAGCCGGTGGCCGATAATGAGCAGATGAGCGGCGAGGGTGGGCCGGATAGCACGCCTATCCGGCGGGCCGGGTTGCTCCATTTTATCCTGGGAGATAACCCTGCGGAGTTGGTCGTCTATTGGATAGATGTGTATGGCGGCGGCCTGTTCCTGCCGTTCCGAGACGCGACCTGTCCTAACGAGAGCTATGGCGGCGGGCGCTATCTGTTCGATACGGTGAAAGGGAGCGATTTCTTGCAGATGAGCGAGTTAGGGGCAGGGCGTGAAGGGCCTACGTGGAGTTATCCTAGGGGCCGCATCATCCTTGACTTCAACTACGCCTACAACCCTTCGTGCGCTTATGACGCGCGCTGGGTGTGCCCGCTCGCGCCGAGGGAAAATTGGCTGGCTGTGGCGGTGCGGGCGGGCGAGCGGAAGTTCTGCTAACTACAACCTGCCTTGTGCCTTCAATTCCAGGTACTTGTTCACCACCGCCGGGGTCAGTTTATCTGCGGGCACATCTATGGTGAGCGCGCCTCGACGTTGGAGCACGTCCAGGGCGGAGACGCGGTCGTCGAGGAGGTTTTGGGCTACTACCTTTTCGTACATCTGCTGCGCGTCGGCGGGGGTGCGGCGGGCCATATCTAGCACCTGATTGTCGGCCATGGTGACGGCCAGAGGGAGGTGGCGGGGGGCCAGGCGACCGAAGCCGCGCACCATGGCCTCGGACTGCTCCTTGTCAATGATGTCGGTGAACAGGACCACCAGGCTGCGCTTGCTCCTGCGCGAAGAGAGAAAGGCACTCGCCCGCATATAGTCTGGCTCGACCTGCTGGGGCTGGACCTTGTAGAGGGCTTCCAAGAGCGCCAGGAACTGCTTGCGGCCCTTGTCAGGCTCCCAGTAGCCCGTCACCGTGTCGGCAAAGGTGAGCAAGCCCACGCGGTCACCGCGCACTATAGCAACGTAGGCGAGCAGCAAAGTGGTGTTGATCCCATAGTCCAGTTTGGAGAGCGGGCCGAGCGGCGCGGTCATCAGGCGGCACGCATCGAGCATGACGATGACGCTCTGGCTGCGCTCCGGCTGGTAGTCGGTGGTGATCGGCTTGTGGAGGCGGGCGGTGGCGGGCCAGTTGATGCGCCGGTAGTCGTCGTCGCGCTCGTAGTCGCGCAGGCGCTCGAACTCGGTCCCCTGGCCGAGGCGACGGGCGTTTTTCAACCCAATCTCGAACAGCTGGTCCTTGCGCGCCAGCAATTCGTACTTTCTGACTTCTAGCAGGTTGGGGTAGACCTTCACAGGCGCATCGAGTGGGTAGCGGTGCTGGCGCATGATGAGACCCAACACGCCGGAGTAGCGCAGGTAGCAGCCGCCAAAGGTATAGTCTCCCCGGCGTAGGGGCTTGACGGTGTAACTCACGCCTGCCGTCTCGCCTGGGCTTATGTTGCCGGAGAGGAAGAGGCGGCTGATCTCATATTCGGGCGGAGGATTGTCGCGCACGACGAAGGGCACGGGCCTTGCTCGCACGCCGACCGCGTCAGGCTCGCCCAGGCGCTTGATGACGACGCGCACGACGTTATCGGCTCCCAGCGACAGTTTCGACTCGTTCTCTCGCGCCAACCGAAAGTCTGTGGGCTTCGGAGAGAGTATAAAGTCGGCCAGCAAGAGGGTAAGTATGCCTAGCGCGTAGAGGGCAGCGCCCCACAAGGCAGCAGGGGTTATGGTCGCAAGCGCCAGGATGGGCGCGAGTATCAATAAGAGATAGAGAGCGCGGCGGGTTATCATACGGAATTATGAATCATGAATTACGAATTATGAGTTTTAGGTACGGTAGAGTATGGCAGAGAAATACGTAGCATATTGAAGGGTGGGTTGTCAATTCGCGGTGTGACTGTGAGCGTTCAGAGTTAGGGTAAGGGGTGATAAACTCACCGCAGAGACGCAGAGATTCTATTGTTTTTCTCTGCGTGGTCCTCTGCGCTCTCTGTGTCTCTGCGGTGAGTTCTTCTGCGTACATGCCGTTAGCTTGTCGCATCTGCTATCTTGCCTCGTCCGGGGGGCAAGGACCGTCTCGTACAAGGAGCGTAGTAGGAGGGCGATGCGTATCTGCCACAGCGTCATCGAATTTGCGCGGGTCCAGGCCGGTCAGGGCGGTGATCCTGTTCAGCCTGTAGGTGAGAGTGTTGCGGTGGATGGATAAAGACTCGGCGGTTGGGGTAGGCGAGCAATTCTCCTGGAAGAATACGTGAAGGGTCTCCAGCAATTCGGGCTGGCCGCTTAGTGGGCGCAGCAGGTGGTCGGCCAGGTCAATCTTGGTTCTCTCGTTCGAGACGCCGACAAAGGCCGCGATGCCCAGGTCGTCCAGGTGCAGGGGGACGCGCAAAAGTTCGGCCTCGTTTTCGCGGTTGGCGCCGGGAGGGGCTGTGACCGACAGAGGCTCTTTGGAAGCGACTGTCGCCCCTGGCTGTCAATGGCCGACACGCGCGCACAAAAGCTCGGCCACTCCCTCGGAGACCAGGTTGGCTAACTGCTGGAACTGCCTGCTTGTCGCCCCTCCATTTGTGTCCTAGCCTCAGTAGTACATACGGCCGTTTGTGCAAACACACAGCATGGGTTGGGCCAACGGACTCGTGAAGTGTGGGAGTTCCCCCGGCATATATCGCACATGGTGGCGGCTTTTACAAGCTTAAGCCAGTTCCAACAATAATCGCAATAATCGGGGATTGAAACGCAAAGACGCAAGGACGCAAAGAACGCGACAAAGAGTTTTATTGCTGAGGCTGCGGCTATACGGCTATAGAGAGTACAGGCCGAGAGCCGCCAACCCGTACCCCTTACTCATTCTCTGCGCGTACTTTGCGTCTTTGCGCCTTTGCGTTTAGAGCATCCTTGATGAGCCCCCGATTGTTGGTGGAACCGGCTTAAGCCGTCGCTGATGCTAAACTGTATAGTTAATGTTATTCTTAATGGCGCTTTAGCCTGTTGGCAAGCGCCCCGCTTGAGGAAGCCTAATGTTGTTTTAGGAGGTTCTCTGTGAAAAGACCAAATCGTCGTATCTTATACCAACTGTTCACAATTAGGCTGCATATTGTAGGAGGGTTGTGGATGCTTTCTCAGGCAAGGGGGGTAAAGC
>JBBSGN010000283.1:0-4787 GCA_038254085.1 Chloroflexia bacterium
CAACCTCGCGGGTTCTTTGACCAACCCCGGAAGGCCGACTCTATCCGCGACCCCCAAATCCCTCGCCAGGGCCGTCAAGCTTTCGCGCTCTTCTCCTTCGCCAAGTATCACCAGCGACCACTCAGGGTGCTTCGCGGCGCACTGCGCAAATGCGCTTATCAGGAGATCGAACCCCTTGTCGCCTTCCGAGCGCAAGCTGCCCATCGCCATCACGTTGCGGGCAGCGAGCAAGGGGTTCGCGGCGCCGTCCGGCTCGTCGACGGGCGGCGCGACGGGGTTGGGTATGGTGTACACTGCCTCTTTTCGGAGGAACCCTTGAGCCCAGCGGTGCGCATCCTCCGTTTGGAGGACCACGGCACTCGCCCGCGGGTAAACCAGCCGCCGCAAATCACTTCTCCACCTCCCTAAAGGATACCGGATAGCGTTTGTGCGCTCGGATACTATAACCGGCGTATTTGACCCTAGGGTCGCCAACAGGGTCAATATATTCGTGACGTCCATAAAGCTGATCACTACGTCGGGGCGGGAAGCCCCGATTTCCTGACGCAGGCGTTTGAGCCGGCGCAGGTTCTTCCGTAACGTAACCCCCAGGTGGGCAGACGGCGCCATCAACCCCAACGCGACGCGCTTAACTTCCGGGCCGAGGCTGTAGAAGTCCGTCTTCTCTGAGTCGAGGGTCACGAGCGTGACTTCTTGGCCGTTTGCTGCCCAGTAGTTGGCCACGTTCGACATTACCCGCTCGGCGCCTCCTGGGGACAGCGAGGATATAACGCAAGTAATGCGTATAGCTTTTTGCCCCTTCATTGCGGCACGTGATATCCAGCAACTAGGCTCATACGAAGGGGTAGCTTCTCCAAAAATCCGAATCAGCTCCGCATGACAGTTCGTTAGCGATAGGTTACTCCGTAAAGAGGGGGTCTTATCCACTTATTGTTTTCTGTCGTGCCAGGTTGCGCGGTATCCGAGTAATTACGGAGGACGACTTTAACCAATATGCGGTCCTCCCAATCGCTCCCTTTTCGCTTGCCTATTCTGCGTGCTTACCATGAGCAGATGCTACAAAATCGCAAGGTCCGAGTTATCTGCCAAGTGGCATATTTTTCGAAAATCGCCCGGCTCTCTGCAGCATCCCCCAAGGGACTCCCTGCTCTCTCGTGGGCCACAACAGAGTCCGCCCAGCACGAAGAGCGTGAGGGGTGGCTTGCCTCACCGTTGTGGCTCCGTGTGACTTATCGGCGCGGCACAAGTACGCTGGGGTGATCCTATAAGCTGCAACCCAGGCCTTATACTCGTTCACAAAGCTCCCCTTGACGCTGCTGCCCAAAGCCCCCGGCATCGAAACTCGAGGACGTCACCATCAACGCGAAGACCGTATCGCTCTCCGTCGCGAGCACCTGCCCGTCGGGATTCTGTGCCCTTTACGGCCACAGAACCGCCGAACTCCACAGTCACTACATCGAACCGGTGCAGAGCTGTCGTGAGGAGGAGGCTTGGTTCGCTCACGCTGCTGAAGAGATGAGGGTGGGTTGGTCTTAAGGGAATTACGGAACATCCGGTATATTGTTGGCCAATTCGGCTGGAGCCAAGCAATACCCACCCTTTGCCTCATTAGAACGCCAGTAGGTAGAATTTTCCCTCGTTCCGAGATGCTCGACGATTTCGCCAAAAGTATCCATACGGTACTTGGTCCGCAGGCGGGGTGGTGGTTCGTCCATCATTCTCATTCTAGCGTCCTGCCAGAAGCAGGTCGTTCTCGTACGTCCAGTAGGGCTCGGCGGGCAGGGTATTGTATGGGGTTTCCCCCCCGTCGTCGGTGACGTACATGTAGCCCGCCTTCCGGCGTTTGGCGAGCCTCACGGCGTTCGGCAGATCCGCGTAGGCGGTGGTGTGAACGATATGCCAGAAACGCGACGGCGGGTAGGTGCCGTCCGTGACCCACACAGGTTGGGACGGATAACTGTCGACGTAGGTGTCGTAGATGTCCTCGAAGTTGCAGACGATGTCCGCGTAATCCATGTACTGATTGGTGGAGGGAGGAGAGCCGAAATTAACGACCACGTAGTCGTGTCTGCCAGCCGTTAGCTTACCATCTCCCGCTCCTTCGGGACGCACAGGAAGGGTGGAGTTTTTGTTCCTGACGTACTCGTAGAGCTGCTTGAAGTAGTCAAGGTGAGAGGTGCTAGAGTCGGAGGTGGCGTTGTCTATAAATATGCCGTCCACCCCATACCACTCGTAATACTTGTCTATGTCCGCCTCCACATCGGCTATGGGACGGGTGGCGAAAGAAGTGTAAGTGTACCCTATTATTTTCACCCCAGCTGCTTGTGCGTCCTTTACGGTGGTAAACCAGTTCTGGTCGAAAGTCTGGCCAGGACCGATGTGCACGCCAAAGACCGCACCACCGACAGCATTGCCGTTTTGGACCGAGGCATCACGCAACTGCTGCCACTGCGAAGAGTCGTAGTTGAAGTAGGCCGGGATAATCATCTCCTGACACCCTTTGCTCATATCGCACGACGTAGAAGGCGCCGGATCAGCGGTTGAGCGATCAGCGGTTGAGGCATCGTCTGGGCCACACGCTGCGAGCACCGCTAAAAGTACACCAACAACTGCAACCTCCAACCTGGACACTTTATGCTTTTGTGTTCGCTGTGCTCGCACTCTACACTCGATTGTAATACAGGGCTTGGTGTCAAAGTTAGCGTGGTTGGGAGGACGCTTTCTCGCTAAGCTACCGCAATCTCCTTTGTTCTGAACCCCTCGTAGCGCTCTGGGCTCCGTTAGACTAGGGCCGAGTGTAGGCTCCTTCGGCCGTAGAACGAAACTGCTTACAGATACTCGAAAACCGTGCTCCTTACATCCTCCCCGCTGGGGAAGCGAAAACGATGGACGAGTTCGCACCCGAGGGCGAACAAAAACTCGTCAGGGTGCTACTGCGTATTGGGCTGGTCGACATCTACGCCTTTCGTTCGGAGGGCGCGGTCCTCTGGGACTCGTGGCCTTCTTGTTGCCCAGGCACACCTCGGTCAGCGCTTGCTTGTGACTCTTTTAATCCACCGGGGAACACCCTCCGATTCCACATACCAGAGCACTCTAGAGCGTAGAACACTATAGCTTCTTACGGTCTTTCTTACCCACTGGGGAGGGAAGTTCGATCCCACTGCGTAACGTCTCAATATAGAGCGTACAATACAGTAGCCAGCGTAGGGAACCCAGGGAGCCAACCCGCAGCTCAAAACCATACGATAGCTGGGAACTCTCTTGGAAGCCCACCTCATCTTATACGGAGGATCCCCATCCATTAAGCTTAAGTGCGCGCTGTTCCTACCATAAGCAGTGTCTACTTCAGCTCGGTAAGCAAGGGTGTCTATCTGGTAGCGCTGAAGCGCTTCCTTGCTAGCGCCCACCATGTAAGACCCATCAAATTCACTTCCGAAGACCACAAAACCCGAAACGATCACCTCCCCATCTCGCCAATACTCATATATACTTCCTAACTGATGGGCCGTCATCCGACGGGCGGCAGCTGCTATGAGAGACTCAAACCTTTTAGTTAAGTGCTCTGGATCGATGCCTCGCCCCTTCCAAAGCTCCCGGTGCAGGGCTACCAAACTACGGGCCGCCCGCTCTGCGTCTTCCGGCCCTGCCAGCTCGTAGTGAACTCCATCTTTCTCAGCCCGCCGGATGGTATTACGAGCGCTCTTGCGAAGATTCTTACTCAGGGACGCAATCAGTTCGTCCCAGGGTCTGACGTTTATCACCAAGTAATTGATTTCCCGGGTGCTAATTTTGGGACGATTCCACTCTCGGAACATGTACCAAGCAGCTGCTTCCGGACGCACCTGCTGGAGGTCCGCCACCTGCCAGCCGTCTAGCTGTTCCAGAGCAGGTCTTCCGGCGTCTGCAACCCGGCGCTCCCATCCTTTCCTTGCAAGGACATCCTTGTAGGGAGTTATTGGGCCGGCGCCTATAAAAAGCAGCCGCCCGAACCCCCATCGGCGCTCCAGCATGAGCGGAATGAGCCCCACCAGAAGACCCTCTTCGCTTCGTAGCTTGATGAGACACAGCTCATAGTCTTCTCCGTAGGACTCCCACCAGGAGTAGAGCCAGGCCCACGACTGGAAGGGGGTGGCGAGTGGGCAGCTGCGGTAGAGATCTTCCCATTCGTCTTTTAGTGCTGCAAACGCTTTGGTGTTCCTAAGCACTGTGATGGATAAGTACGGAGGCATTCGGCTCGTTTCCCGGGGATTATATGATTGAAGAGGTGGCTGTACAGGTCTTTCACAAAGCCTTAGTGCCGGGGCAGCTTGGCGAGCAAGTCGATAGTTGCCTCGGCCCCCACTTGGTGCCCTCGTCTTCGTCGTATCAGTAGTGCAAGCACCTCACTCCGTGCTTGTCCTGAACTTCAAGGTCCTTCTGGTGGGCATCCGCGACCGTTTGTGGGATCTACCCTTCCACGTTCCTGTGGATATCCGTGTATCGAGGCATCCTGTGGTTCCTCCTTCCTCCCGCTTTCCCCGGCGGGCTAGTGATAGTAGCAAGTAGAACACAACCGGCCTTCAAAGAAACGACTATATCGCTTTTTTACAGATAAAGGCCTGGACCTAGAGCTAAGACTCTGTGCAGTTCGTCCGAATTTATACTGCTTAACTCACCTTACGCAAAAGCCCTGGCGGCAACAAGCTCGCCCGAGGATGGAGTAAGCTCTAGAGCATTATGAACACAGACCTCCTCGAACTCTACTCCGACTACCTCTTGAGCGCCTTTTCCCACACAACCGCTACCGG
>JBBSGN010000284.1:0-4783 GCA_038254085.1 Chloroflexia bacterium
ATCTCGATGTTCGCCTGGGCCAGCGTCTGGAACAGGTACTCATTGCCGGGCCGCCGCGCCGGGTCGCCGCAGCAACTCTCCTCCTTGCCAAGTATGGCAAACTTTACTCCCGCCTCCTTGAATATCTCGGCCAATGAGCGGGCTATGCGCTGGTTGCGGGCATCGAACGAGCCGAGGCAACCGACCCAGTAAAGAACCTCGATGAGGGCTTCGCCCGGTTCCGACCACCGACGGGGTGACGGTCGAGACGACGCATTCTCCGGCTCTTCTTCTATCTTGAAGGCGGTGCTGCCGTGCGTGAGGACTTCGCGTTCAACTTCGGGCTTGAGAGACCCACCCGATTTTGGATAACCCTCGGTAATCCGTAGTCGGTCGTCGGTCGTCGGTCGTCGGTCGTCGAACAGAGCGCGTCCCTCCGACTCGGCCTGCGCCGCCACGTCCGAAAGAATCGGCACATCCAATCCCTCGGCCCAGTCTGCGCGCTGGTTGGGCGAGAAGTCCCAGGGGTTGCCTTTTTGCTCCAGGTTGCGGAAGAGGCGGGCCAGTTCGGGGGGGAAGCGGCTCTCCTGCATGACCAGGTAGCGGCGCATGTCGGTTATCTTGGGCACATGCTCGATGAACACCGGGCAGGCCTCCATGCAGGCGCGACAGGTGGTGCAGGACCATAGCGTCTCGTCCATGATCCACCCACCGACTAATGGCAATTGCTCGGCCTCGTGCCCTTCCTCCAGCGTGCCTACCGATACGCCTTGTGTGGCAAGCTGCTGTAGCGGCCCCAGCTTGTCGCGCTTCTTCATATCGAGCGGGGCGATCTCTAGAAAATGCTCTTGCAGGTCGAGGATCAGCTTCTTGGGCGAGAGCGGCTTGTCGGTGAGCCAGGCTGGGCAGGCGTCCTGGCAGCGCCCGCACTCGGTGCAGGTGTAGGTGTCCATCAGGTCTTTCCACCCGAAGTCCTCAATCTTGGCCGCGCCCAGCGTCTGCTCGCGCTCGATACGCCCCTCGATGTCCTCTACCGGCTCCATAGCCCCCTTCGGCGTGAGGTCATAGAAGAAGACGTTCAGGAACGAGGTGATGATATGCAGATGCTTGGAGTAGACGATGTAGACCAGGAAGGTCAGGATAATGCCCAGGTGGATGAAGTAGGCGGTGTGGTGTATCACTGTCTGCGTGTCGCGGCTCAGGCCAGAGAAAAGTGAGCCGACCAGGGTAGAGAAGGGCCGCCAGGCGGCAGGCTCGTCGCCGAGGTTGATGCGTATGCCTTGCAGCACGAGCGCCGACAGCATGAGCGCCGATATGCCGACCAGTATGCCGAGCGCGCCCAGGCTGTCGGTAAGCCTCTCTGGCTTAGTGACCAGCCGCCGCCAGAAGAAAGAGACCATGGCGGCCAGCACCAGCGCCTGTATGAGGTCCACAAAGAGAAGCCAGCCGGGGTTGTCATGGAGGAAGGGTACACGCAGGCCGGGGAAGAGGCCCTGCAAGAATAGCTCCAGGCTGGTTATCTGGATCACCAGGAAGCCGTAGAAGGTGAAGAAATGGGCGGCGCCTGCGATTGTGTAGCTGCTACGGCTATACATGCGGAACTGGCCGAAGACGTACACAGCCAGCATCTCGATGCGCGTGCCCCAGTTGCCGAGGCGTTTACTGTCCACTCCCATGAGGGTGAACTGCGCCAGCTGGTTCACCCGGAACAGGAACCATACAATGCTGACCACCATCACTAGCACGAGTAGACCGCGCCAGTACCACTCCGTTGTAGGCACCATATTAGAGGCTCCTTGCCAGGATTAGGGAGGAAAAGTGAGAGCTTGACAGGGTTGATGATAAACGATTAGGGGGGAAACCTCAAGTCGGCTCTCGTTCTGGTTCTACGAACAATGGGGGCTAATAAAGGATTCTCTAAACGCAAAGACGCAAAGACGCAAAGGACGCACAAAGAGTTTATTGTTGGTGGTATCGCTATGGATAGCGCAGACCAAGAGCCGCTAACCCCTTACCCTTCATCCTTCACTCATTCTCTGCGCGTCCTCTGCGTCTTTGCGTTTCACCCGCTGCTCGTATGGCGCTTGCTCCTTGATGCTTCGTGCAATTTGTCACAAATAGAGGGCCTATCTCGTCTCCTGTTCGGCACAACGATTCTTTACAGGAGGCAAAAGAAATGGAACGTATACAATCTTCACCCAAAAGCAGTCACGGACGTGGATGTAGCGGTCGTAGGTGGCGCGCTGGCTCGTGGGGATCGTAACGAACAAGCTACCCGCACGGCTCGGTGCTGACCACGCATCTGACCGAAGTTAACGGCCAGCCCGGGGTCGTGGTCTACCTGGACGGCAAGCCGAACTCGGTAATATCTCTCGAATACACCGGTGACCAGATAGCGGCCATAAACATCGTGCTCAACCCGGATAAGCTAGGTGGGGTGATAAGCCCACCGCAAAGGCGCAGAGAGCGCAGAGTAACGCCGAGGTTTTCTGGCGATAATCGCCACGAAATGTGATACAATCAGTGAAACATGGTAATTATTCGCCAGGCTGTTTAACTCCAAGGGACGACTATGAACCCCACTGAACCCCGGTTGGACGCGAGACTGGCACGTCGCCTGGCAGCTAAGCTAACAGTAGGCGGCCCTCCCCTCAGGGAGCACCTAGTCGCTGGTTGGTCAGATCGGGGCACAGAAAATGCTGCACTTATTCATAGCATATTCTTATAGGAAGATGTTATCCAGGCAGCTGTGTCTCGCCCTTTGGGAGGTGCACAATGGCAACCCCTCGTAAACCTACTCAGCCTACCGCTGAGGCTATCGACCTGTTTTGCGCCCACTTCGATGATCTGTTGTGCCGTCGCATCGAGAGGCAGTGCTTGCGAGAGTACCTTATCGCTCTGCTCCTACCTCGTGAGCACAACAAGACCCTCACTGCCTTGGCCTCCCTCATCTCCCCTGCCCCTTCCGTTTCTGCCACCCGCCATCTGCCACCCGCCAACACTTACACCATTTCCTACACGATGCTCCCTGGGATGAGCAAGCTCTGAATTGCAGGCGGCTGGCCTGGCCTTATGGCAGGCTGATCCAGCTCTTGCCCCTCATGACCAGGGGGTGCTGATCATTGATGAGACCGGTGATCCCAAACGAGGACACGGTATTCCTTTTGCTGCTCAGCAGTACATCGGCAAGCTTGGCCATACTGCTAATGGCGTGGTCTCGGTGACAAGTCAGTGGGCTGATGGTAAGCGTCATGTACCACTTGGGGTAAAGCCATATAGCCCAGCCAAGTTATTTTATTACCCCTCGGCAAAGCTGACCCGGCCTTCCTCACCAAGCCCGAACTGGCCTGGGAACTGATCCAAGAGGCCCAGGCGCAGGGCATACCTTTCCGGCTGGTGGTTGGCGATTGTGTTTATGGGGAGAACTCCAAGCTCCAAGCTCGCTTGTTCAGTGCACGTATTGGGTACATTCTCGCCTTGCGGCCCAATCGTGGCACCTGGCAATTGGTAGAAGACCCAGACAACCCTGCGGCCTTCACACCAGCCGAGGCGGCAGCACGAGTGGCTCTTTCCCAATGGCAGCGAAGCACGGCAGCGAAGCACACGCATCGATAGCCATGGGAAGGAGCTTGTTCGCTATGTGGCAGAATTGCAGTTGGGCACAGCATATGGCCCGAGCCAGGGGGTGCGGCTAATCGCTGCCACAGATGACCCGACCAAGCTGAAGGCAGAAACCACCTGGTAGAACCACCTGGTACATGGCTACGAACCTAACCACAGAGCAAGCCGGTCCGGCTGAGGTATACCAGGTGTACTCATTACCAGGTGTACTCATTACCAGGTGTACTCATTACCAGGTGTACTCATTGCCAGGTGTACTCATTGCGGGATTGGATCGAGCACTACTACAAACCGGCCAAACATGAGCTGGGTTGGGCGGACTTCCAGATGCGCAAAGCAAAGGGCAGGCCATCGTGAGGCATTGGCAATTGGTGATGCTAGCATACACGTTCAGCTTGTTCGCAGGCTCGGCAGGCTCGGCAGGCTCGGCAGGCTCGGCAGGCTCGGCAGGCTCGGCAGGCTCGGCAGGTGCGCGAATAGGCCTGACGGGTAACCTACCGGACAAGCAAAGCGTACAAAGCGAACCCCGTGCATCTGATGCACAGGGTTCGGGGAAAAAAAGACAAGGGATGCAAGGAAGGGAAGGAGCGGATCATCTGGAACGAGACATTGAGGGAGGTGAGGAAGTGGTTGTGTCCATGGGTGAGGATACGAGTGTACTGGCAGAGCTGGTCACAAGCACCACCGCCAGCGGAGTTAGAGGCACTACTTGACCACGTGGCCCATTCCCGACCACTCCCTACCCCAACCTGACCAACCAGCGATTAATCAGGATTTCCGGCACGTTCTCCATAAGTACGATCTTGGGCCGAAAGTATCGGATATACTCGAAGAAGTGCCAATACAAGTGGTTGCGTGGATCGTCAACGAACACGCCATCGCGGTGCCGAAACGCTCGGTTCCTAGAAAAGCCTTGACAAGGCGGCCCGCCAGCCATGCAGTCTATTATCCCAGGTTTGATACCAATAGCCTCGGCAAGTTGCTCTGGAGACGTGCTTGCCAGGTCAGCCTTCAATACCTGGCTGCCTATGTGATTCGCCCAGAAGGTTTTCAGCGCTTCGTCATCAAAGTCAACACCAGCTACTATCTTGAACCCAGCACGCTCAAAGCCGTGGCTTATTCCCCCGGCCCCACAGAAAAGATCAACAAGAGTAGGTCTATCCATGTATACAATAATATCCTA
>JBBSGN010000285.1:0-4769 GCA_038254085.1 Chloroflexia bacterium
CGATACTGAAGGCGTATTGTCATGTGAACAACTGTCAATAGACGGCGGACGACGTAATACCGACTACCGACCACTGCTATCGGCTTCAACGGTAGTCGGTAGTCGGTAGTCCGTCGTCATCGGTCGTCCGTCGTCGGTCGTCCGTCGTCAAGGAGGTTGGGATTGCCAAACCAAGAGGCGGTTATCATCAAGGGGGTGCGGGAGGGGTTGTTGCTCATCCTGGACGATGACGTGCCCTTCTCGAACATATTGACCGCGTTGGTGGGTCGGATTACGGCCCAGCCCAACTTTTTCCAGGGAGCGATGGTCAGCATCAACGCGGGGCAGCGGGTGATGGATAGGCCGGAGTTCGATGTGCTGCACAAGATGCTGACGCGCAACGGTATGCGGGTGCAGTCGTTCGTTAGCCGCTCGGCACAGAGTCGCCTAGTGGCCGAGGGTTACGGGGTTGCCAGCCGGCCCCCGTCCTTTGCGGCGGGCGATGCGGGCGTCAGCCTGGGACCCAAGCGCGGCCCAGTCTCGGCGGCTGTCGAAGAAGATGGCCTGGCAGAGGTCGGCACCGGCCTCTTTCTGCGCTGCCAGTTGCGTCCCGGCCAGTCGGTGCGCTATGCGGGCGATGTGTGCGTGTTGGGGGATGTCGAAATGGGAGCCGAGATTATCGCCGACGGCGACATAGTGATATGGGGTGCGCTGAGGGGCACGGTACACGCGGGGGCCGCCGGAGACGATGAGGCTGTCGTGTGCGCCCTTCTGATGTCCCCCGCCCAGCTTGGTATCGCGGGCCTGATAACGCGCTTTCCCGGCCAGTCCGAACGCTATCACGGCGGGCCTACACCGCCTGAGCTTGCCCGCACCGAAAATGGCCGCATCGTGGTCGAGGCGTGGGCAAGCGAGGGCAGCCAGCCCTCTCCGGCGAACCAGACAGCCCCGCTCAGGTAACATACTTACGCCGCCTGCGCGCCCTCTTCCAATGACTGGTCGCGCCCCAGCCAGAAGTGATTAGGCCGGACGTACTCGACCACGCGTACATCGAGGCCCTTGTAATGGGTGGCGTCAACCGCATTTACCAGGCAAACGTTGGGCGTTTCGCTGAACTTTGCCTTGTACCTTTCTACCGCTTCCTCCAACTTCTGCGCCACGCTCTTCTTAGGGGTATCGTCAAACCATCCTAGAAACATCTCACTACCTCCGTTCAACTCTCAATCTAATCTAAACTCGAATAAACTCAGAACTTATGTTCTAATTATACCTCTCGGGTGTCCACTTGTCAATAGGGTAAATCCACATCGTGGCGCGGCAGGAAGGGCGTTACATATGCTATAATGGCTGGGTTTCTGCCTTCCCAAGAATACGTCACGCTGGAAACCAAGGGGAAAAATAGTGCGAGTTTACAAGTCCAAAGACGCAATACTCTCTGTTTTGCTGGTCGTAATTGGGGCATTGGGCCTGTACGCTTGTTGGGGAGAATCGCCTGCTGCCACCCCTAGGGCTACCGTACCTGCCCCCACCGCCCCCACCGCCACTGCTGTCGCGGCTGCTTCAACCGAGGCGTCGCGCGTGCCAACCGCCGCTCCAGGGCAGCCCACCACCGTAAGCGAGCAACCGGCCGCTGCCACCAGAGAGACCCCCGCCAACGACACCTCCGACAGCAGTACCTCCGGCAACAGCAGCGATTCGGCGATGGACTTGCTCAAACGCTCTTCGGCAGCCATGAAGAGTGTCAAAAGTTATCATGTCTTGCTGAGGTCCGAGTCGAGCAGAGGCAGCGCCACCACCGAGGGCGACGTAGTGCTTCCCGACAAGGAGCGCCTGGTCATAGATTCGGGGCCATCGGGCAAATCCGAGATCGTGATCATCGGCCAGGACAGCTATATGAAACTCCCAGGCACTAATTCCTACAACCGGTTCTCACTGGGCGCTTCGCCCCTGGGTGTAGCCAATAACATCGCAGGCTTCGCTGACATCGCCGAAAACCCCATTATCGTGGGCGATGAGAACATGGAAGGGGTGGACGCTACCCACGTGAAGTTCACCTATAGCCTCGAAAAGGCGCTAGAGATGGCCGCCGGAGAAGAGGGTAAGGCGATTCCCACATCAAGCGTCTCGATGGGCAAAGCTGACGGCGATGCGTGGATCGAGAAGGCTACAGGTTATATAAGGGTTCTAACGAACAGGATTTCCCTTGACGGCGCGCCGACCACCACGACAGTCATCTTTTCTAACTTCGACGAGGATGTTAATCCGCCTATTGAGAAACCTGCGCCCTGACGGAAACGCTGAGATAAATCGTGCATTGATTGCTAAAGGGAAGTGACGACCGACTACCGACGACCCCAACTTATTCGTCCTTCGTCTTTCGTCTCCCGGTTAGCCTTGCCTGCCCCTTGCCAATCTGTTATGCTAAGTCATCGCATGATTGCCCCCCTACAGGAGCTACCTGATTGAGCCGCGCCGGCCAGCTATATGAACTGCAACAGATTGATAGCGGCCTCGACAGTCGCGTGGCTCGCATGCGCCAGATAGACGAGCACATGGCCGACAGCCCCGCGCTCGTTTCCGCCCGCACCGCCTACGAAGCGGCCCAGGCCCACCTCACCGGCGAGCAGGCGCGTCTCAAGCAAGCGTCGCACGAGGCCGAAGATATGTCCACTCGCTTGCGCGCCCAGGAGAAACTCCTGTACGGCGGCTCCATCAAGAACCCAAAAGAATTAGGCCAGGTGCAAGAGGAAGTGTCGCACCTCAAGTCGAGGCTGAAGGACCAGGAAGAGCACGCCCTGGACGCGATGCTGGCGGTCGAGGAGGCCGAGGCGCAGGCCCATGAGAGCCAGAAAGCCCTCGACGACGCTACCAAAGAGTGGGAGCAGTACAAGGCCGGGCTGGCCGCGGAAAAAGATACACTCCTGTCGCAGGCGAGGGTGTTGCAAGTCAAGCGCCAGCGAGACGTCGCCGAGCTGCCCTGGGCCGACCTCCAGACCTATGAGCGCCTTCGCCGCAGCAAGGGCGGGGTAGCGGTAGCCGCCGTCAAAGGCGGGCTGTGCGGCGGTTGCCACGTGGGCGTGCCCGCCCACATCCTGCGCCAGGCCCGCACAGCCAGCGACTTCACCCTCTGCCCATCTTGCGGGCGCATACTCTATCCTGTCGGCGAGGTCAAGTTCGCGGAGTTCGACCACGATCTTGACAATATCAACCGCTAGCAAGCATGGCTGAATACGAAGTAGCTGACCTCGCGGACCGGCAGGGACTAGTACAGCATGGCTCAATTGAAGCCACAGTTATGCCACCAAAGCCTTGCCGCAGTACGTCCAGGCAAACGGCTTTGCCATCGTCGTGTTGTAGTACTCTATGAACTGTAATACCTTGGCCTCCAACTCCTCAACCGAACCGAAGCTGCCTCGCCGAAGAAGCTTGCGTACCAGGATGCTCAGCCAGATTTCGATTTGGTTGAGCCACGAACTGTGAAGGGGAGTGTAGTGAAACACTATCTTGTGAGTTGGATCGCTCAGAAAGGCTGCACGGGTTTGGCGGTTGTGCAGGATGCCACTCTTGCCTTTCTCTCCCAAGTCCATCTCCGGTGGCCCAGATGCCCTGGCTACCAACCGCACCAACGTTTCCGAACGGTGCGTGTCCAAGTTGTCCACCACAAAGTGCCATCTGCTCACGTCCGGCTCAGCGGTCACCGTATGCTGCACGTGAGAGGCAAAGTCTGCTTCATTGCGCGTGGGTCCATAAGAGGTGTTGCTAATAGCCCCGCTCGCCACGTCCAGGTTGATGATGAAAGAGCGTGTGCCATGCCGAATGTGCTCGAACTATCGCCTCTCCACTTTGCCAGGGAGCATCGGCAAAGTCGGGTGCTTTCGCTCCAGGGCTTGCACTCCGGTCATTTCATCGGTGCTCAACACCCTCTCTCCTGCCCTGCTCAACTCCTGTGCCTCTCGGTAAAGAGAGCACACATCCGAAACCTTCTCATCGAAGCATTCTTCCCTCTCAACAGCAGGTGGGGTCAGCCAATAGCGGCTCAGGTGCGGCTTGATATCCCCCTTTTTAGCAGCCTGGCCGCATGGCGAGGGGAAATGTGGTCAACTATACCACGTCTCTCCACTTCATCTGCCATCTCACGGCTGCTCCACTGGCTGATAGGACGCCCACTCTCGGCAGGGGCCTCACACGCCAAAGCCACGATTTGGCACACTGCCTCAGCACTGATACGGGCAGGTGCGCCAGAGCGGGGTACATCTGTGAGCCTTTCTTCAACGCTCAAGTCGTCGAGTGAGGCGGCTTGCAATCCGAGCCAACGGGCACGCCACAGCCGTACCATGTCACGGCTAACACCCAGTTGGCGCACAATCTGCCCGTTGTTCAGGCCATCGGCTGCCCCCAGCACGATGCGAGCACGCAACGTTAGCTGCTGTGGTGTGGAGTGGCGGCGTAGCAGATTGTTCAGTTCCCCACGCTCCTTGTCGGTCAGTTCGATCATCGGCGGTTTTGGTCCACGCATTGGCTGTTACCTCCCAAGGGATGTTGCAGCCATTATACTATAGTGTCAATTGAGCCAAGCTGTACTAGCGTCCGTGTGGGATACCCTTTCGCGCCCCTGGCAGGCTTGTATGGAAGAAGCCTGGACCGCTTACTGCTCAGGCTCACTGCCGATTGGCGCTGTAGTAGTTGGCGTGGACGGACAGGTGCTGTCTCGCGGGCGCAACCGCATATTTGAGAGCGCGGAGAAGGCAGGCATCTGTATGGACACCGGCTGGCCCATGCGGAAATGAACG
>JBBSGN010000286.1:0-4761 GCA_038254085.1 Chloroflexia bacterium
ACCCGAGGCTACATATTTTTGTACCTAATTTTTAGATGTAAATATCCCGGCCACCGCGAAGGCAAGCTGATAGGGCTTTCAGCCTGCTGAATCCTGCTCGATAGATACCTGGCCAGGTCACCACTTGAAGTCGTCCACATCTTCGTAAGAGCGTTTTGGTCTGGGCGCTCTTGGTTCTGGCTTGCTCTCGGCGGGTAGCGGACCGGGCTTGCGGAATGGCCTGCTTCTATCTTCGTAAGCCTGCCTCTGTAATGGGTCAACCCAGAAGTACTCGCCCACCGGCTCCCCGTTCACGAAATGCTCGGCGATGATGCGCTTGATTCGCTCGCGGTCTATGTGCTGGTAGAAGACCGGACCCGGGTAGACCACCATTGTCGGCCCGGCCACGCAGTGCGTCTGGCAGCCCGCTGGCGCCACCGCAACCTGCCCCTCCAAATGCAACCGCTTGACCTCCTCATCGAGGAAATCAAGCAGCCCCCGCGAGCCTCTAGGTCCGCAGTTGGGCCCGCAGCAAACGTATGCTCTGTATTTCTGTTTATTCACCGTTGTCTTTCGCCTGCTCTGCGAGTAGGGACGGTTCGCGAACCGCCCATACGCCTGATTATTATCAGTGTTATTTCACACTCGGTCTTGCCTCTTTTGCCGTTCAACTACCCTTTGTCATTCCAAGCGTAGCGAGGAATCACTATCTTTAGCAGGATGTCCTGAATATCGGTTACGGTTGGCTACTCCTGAAGAAGTTATTGCGCTCCACGCTGCCAGTTATGCACGTGCCACGCGAGACACGCGCAGATTCAGCGCTTATTTTCGCCGTGCTCGCCAGCGACACGCCTTATTGCCCCGCACCATGTCTTGAGTCGGCCGGTCGGCGTGCGACAAATAGGTCGCGCTCGTATTGGTCGCGGACGATCTCTGGCTCGAAGCCTACTTCGCGCAACAGCCGTAGCCACTCGCCACGCGGGAAAAGTCCGCAGATGTGCAGGTCGTGCTCGATGCGCGTCGGTTGATTGTGTTCCCGCAACAGATAGGCGTACTCAACTGTGTAGGTCGTATCGGTCTCATTCGGATCATACGTCCATTCCAGATACCGCAACGCGCGCTCATCGCCATTGGTGCCGCCATGGTCGGTGGTCGGCTCAAACGCCTCCCGGACATAGTCCGGCACCATCAGGGCCAGCCCGCCAGGGGCGCAATGGAGAAAGGCGGTCTCTAGTGCGAGCTGTAGGTCATGCTGGGTGGTCATATAGTCGATGGCGTCGTGCATGAAGACCACATCAAAGGTGCGCTCAAGCCGCAGCGTGCGCATATCTCCTACCAGATGTTCACAGTCCGGGTTGAGGGCGTGACTCACCTCGAGCATCTGCGGTGACAGGTCAGTAAGGGTCACCTGGGCAAAGTACGCTTTGAGATGCACCGCGTTGTTGCCGCCGCCACAGCCCAGTTCGAGTAATGTGGGTGCTGGCGGCAGGCCCGATGCCGCCAGCACCTGCTGGAAAAAGTTGACTTCATCCAGATACTCGTCGGGAGGAGAGAGCAAAGGCCACCACGGGGCGAGTTCAGTGTATAGTTTGAGCACTACCGTTTGCTTAACCTCTACTCGGAATGACGAAGGGTGGTTAGTTCGTCTATCGTCTATAACCCGCTTGATACGTCATGCGGCGTTCCCGCCTTACTCCAACTCCGCCATAACCTTGCCCAACGCCTCCTTTGACGGGCGCAACTGCTCTTCCGACAAATGCACCAGCGGGGTTTCGGGGAGGTCCAGGACCTTCTGGAGGGTGGGGCGCGACTGGTTGATGTAGATCAGGCCGGTGATGAACTCTTGCTTTTCTTCGGCTTCCGAAAGCAGGCTCATGGCGGCTATCTTGTTGGTGGGGTCGTACTCACGGTCCAGCTTCTTTAGCTGTATGGTGGGGCCGTCGTGCATCTTCACCTCGATGGTCGAGCCTTCCTCATAGTCTACGTTGATCTCCTCGTACTTCGGGATGAAGGTGATGTCGTGCAGGCGCTCCTCGTGGGCTTTGCCATAAGGGTAGCTCTTGGTCGACTCATCATGGTTGTTGAAGGTGACGCACGGGCTGATAATGTCCAGCACCGCCGTGCCCTCGTAACTTATCGCCGCCTTTAGTAGCTCTCGCACCTGCTTGGCGTCGCCCGCGAACGAGCGCGCCACGAAGCCGCACCCCGCGATAATGGCCTCCATGCACAGGTCAATCGGCGGCAGTTCGTTGAGGCCCGCGTACTTCAGCTTTTGTCCTACGTCCGCCGTCGCCGAGAACTGGCCCTTCGTGAGGCCGTACACGCCGTTGTTCTCGATGATGTACACCATCGGCACGTTGCGGCGCAGTATATGCTTGTACTGCCCCAGGCCGATTGAGCCGGTATCGCCGTCGCCGCTGACCGCGATAGGCAGTAGCTCGCGGTTCGCCAGGGACGCGCCGGTGACGACCGACGGCATTCGCCCATGCAAGGCGTTGAAGCCGTGCGAGCGGTTCAGGAAATACGCGGGCGACTTGCTAGAGCAGCCGATACCGCTCATCTTGATCACTTTGTAGGGCGGCAGAGACAACTCGAAGGCCACATTGATGATCTGGCTGGAGATCGAGTCGTGGCCGCAGCCCTGACACAGTGTTGATGGGCGGCCCTTGTAATCGCTCTTCTCCAGGCCGACCAGGTTGAGCTTTTCGCTGCGTCCGTCGGTGGGTTTAGTGGTTGTTGCTACCATTATTTCTGCTCCTGTTCCAGGATGGCGTTCTGGACGAAAGTGGCCGTGAACGGCAGGCCGTCCAGATGGGCTATTGATCGTATGTCGGTGGCGCGCTCAGGCGCGAACAGACGCACCAGCGAGTGCATCTGTCCTTCGACATTCATTTCTATCACATACAGGCGCTTGTGCGCGTTGATAAAGTCGGTGAGGGTCTGTTCGAGCGGCAGGGCGCGCAGGCGCAGGAAACTCGCCTCTATCCCCTGTTTGCGAAGGTGGTCGCGGGCTTCCTCTATGGCCCCCTCGGTTGAGCCGAAGGCGATTATGCCTATCTCCGCGCCCTCGCGCTTGTCAACGACCGGCTTGGGGACCATCGTGCGGGCGGTCTCGTGCTTGCGCTCGAGGCGTTTCAGGTTTTGCTCCCAGTCGTCGGGGCGCTCGCTGTACACGGCCTTTGTGTTGTGGCCTGTGCCACGCACGAAGTAGGCTGACATGGGGTTTTTGTTGCCGGGCAGCGTGCGGTAGGTTATGCCGTCGCCGTCCACATCCGCGTAGCGAGCGAACTCGCCCAGGCGTTGGAGGTCTTCTTCGCTGAGCACCTTGCCTCGGTCCATCGGCTGGTCCGGGTAGTCGAACGGCTCGGTCATCCAAATGTTCATGCCCAGATCCAGATCGCTCAGGACGAACACGGGCGTTTGCAGGCGCTCCGACAGGTCGAATGCACGCCAGCCGAACTCAAAGCACTCTTTCATGGTGCCGGGCAGCAACACTACCTGCCGGGTATCGCCGTGCCCCAGGAAGTAGACCGAGATGATGTCGCCTTGCGAGGTGCGGGTGGGCAGGCCGGTGCTTGGCCCCACGCGCTGAATGTCCCAGACGACGCCCGGTATCTCCGCGAAGTAGCCCAACCCCGCGAACTCGGTCATCAGGGAGATGCCCGGTCCTGATGTAGAGGTCATGGACCGCGCTCCGGCCCAGGCCGCACCCAGCACGATGCCTATCGCGGCCAATTCGTCCTCGGCCTGTACAACGGCGAACTCTTGCGTGCCGTCTTGCTGTGGCCTTAGCTTAGGCAGATACTCGTTGAGCGCGTCAATCAGGCTGGTGGAGGGTGTGATTGGATACCAGGCGGCCACCGTCACCCCGCCGAAAATGGCTCCCAGGGCGGCGGCGCTGTTGCCCTCGACCAGCATGAGGCCCTTGGTCTCGCCCATACGTTCCATGCGGTAGGGGTCACTCTTGGTGAGGTTGTCCCGCGCCCAGTCTATGGTCATGTTGACCACGTTCATGTTCATATCAACGGCCTTAGCCTTGCCCTTGAAGTGGTAGTTGAGGCCGTCGCGCAGTTCGTCCACCTCGATGCCGAGCAGGTAGGCCAGCGCGCCCACATACACCATATTCGCTACGTGGTCGCGCAACTTGGGGTCAACCTCGGCCTGCTTCATCAAGCTCTTCACGGGCAGCGCGTAATAAATCACGTCCTGGCGCGGTTCCTCGAACTTGAAATCGTCGGGATATAGGCACACGCCGCCCGCAGGCAGGCTGCACAGGTCTTCCTCGGCGGTGGCGGGGTTGAACGCCACCACGATCTCGGCTGTCTCGCGCCTTGCTATATAGCCCTCTTTGCTCAGGCGTATGTTGTACCAGGTGGGCAGGCCCGAAATGTTGGACGGGAAGAGGTTCTTCGCGCTGACCGGGATGCCCATTTTGAAGGCCGAGCGGGCCAGCAGGTTATTGGCCGTCTGGCTGCCTGAGCCGTTGACGGTGGCTATTACTATAGAAAAATCGTTTATTGTCTCCGGTCGCTCGGCCCCCTTGGCCTGCGCCGGTTGCTCTAGCACATCTAAAGCGCCCATCTATATTATCCTCCATCCAGAGAAGCTAGACTTACTATCTTAAAACTGCGTTGGTCATCCGGGCGTTAGCTCGTCACGCGGGTCATACAGCTCTTCGCCAATCTGGGTATCTCCATCTTCGTTGCCCTGCCCGTTCTGGTCTCTTTCGCCCACCAGGTCGGCTGGGCCGGACATGGGCGGCACGACGGGCACCACTTCATC
>JBBSGN010000287.1:0-4748 GCA_038254085.1 Chloroflexia bacterium
GGTGGGAAGGCGGCCACGTGTGAGTGGTGGAGCAATGGACGCAGCAGGTGTGGTGCGCATGGTCCGCGCCATGTCCGACGCCGTATCCGCGCAAGCAGACTATTTGGGGCAGCTCGATTCTGTAGCAGGTGACGGAGATCACGGCGCGGGCATATCACGAGGCTTGCAAACCGCGGCATCCAACCTGGAGACATCGGCCCCTGTGAGCCCTGCTGAGGCTCTGCGCCGCACAGGCACGACCCTGATGGACGATATGGGTGGGGCAGCCGGGCTGCTTTTCGGCACAATTTTTATTGCGGCGGCGAAACGGGCAGGTAACAGCGAGAAACTGGACACAAAACTCTGGGCCGAGATGTTGGCCGACGCGCTCGCTGCCGTGCAGGCCAGGGGCAAGGCTCAACCCGGAGACAAAACGATGGTGGACGCCCTTGCGCCGGCGAAGGTAGCCATGCAGGATGCAGCGCAGCGCGGGTTGTCCCTCGAGATGGCATTTGATACAGCGGTGGCCGCGGCGGAGGAAGGGGCAGCAGCTACCGCCGACATGCTGCCCAGGCACGGTCGAGCCCGATTTGTGGGAGAGCGCAGCAAAGGCCATCCCGACGCGGGGGCCGTTTCACTGACTATTATGCTGGGTGCCATAGCGGAATCGCTGGATGAGCCCGGTGTGTAGTCTCTGTGGGCTCTCACAGAGCCGGCAAAAGGAGGTAATCGTTGGATAAGCTGAAAATCGGGTACGTGGGCGTCTCTATTCCCAGCTATTTCGCCGACGAGTACAAGCAGTCGGAGCGGGCTATGTCGGGGCTGAGCAAGCTGGCCGAGGAGCTTGATTTCGATTTGTACGCTGTTCGCAAGACTGCCATGAACGCAGAGGATGCCGAAGAAGCACGCCGCGAACTGGTAGCCAACAAAGTAGATTTCCTAATGCTTGAGAACGCCGGGTGCAGCCAGGGGCAGCAGCTTATCCCGCTCTCCAAAGTATGCTCCCGCATGGGGCTATGGGCCACCCCGGAGCCACGTTTGCATGGGGACATACAGATCCATTCGCTCGTCTCGATGAGCATGTACGCCTCGATCATGAAAACGTACCTAGCACAGTACAACATCCCTTACAAGTGGTTCTACGGCCAACCCGGAGACGATATGTTCGAGAGACGCTTCCGGGTGACGGTGAATGCTCTCAAGGCGATCAAGGGGTTGAGTCAGTCGAGAATAGGCTGGATAGGTGGGCTATCCCCCGGCTTCTACGACATGATCTTTGACGAGCGCAAGCTGGAGCATCGCTTCGGTGTGCGCGTCTTCACCCACGAGCTGATGGAGATCGTGCAGTTGGCCAAAAAGTACGATGAAGCCAAAGCTGGAGCCGTCGTCTCGGACATGAGAGGTGGCGCGAGTGCCGTCGAGGTATCGGACGAGGCGATGAATAAGGGCGGGCGCACTTACCTTGCGCTCAAAGAAATGGCGCAACGCGAAGGCTATAACGCCCTTGCTGTGGAGTGCTGGCCCAAGTTTCAGGCGTTCTACGGGATCGCGCCGTGCATGGCCTACAGCTGGCTTGGCTCAGAGGACGGTATGGCTGTGGCCTGTGAAGGGGACGTGCTGGGCGCACTCAGCATGTTGATGCTCAACTTCCTCTCCCCCGCCAAGGGCTCATCCACGCTGCTCGATATCGCCTCACTCGATGGGACCAACAGCAGCTTGCAGCTGTGGCACTGCGGCGTATCGCCCCGCCACTTCGCAAATTCGGAGGGCATACGCTGGATAGAACACCCCACCCTGGGCCGCAAAGCGCCAGGTGAGCCGCGCTTTGGAGTGTCCGGAGACCAGGTGTTCGGGGCGCAGAGCACAACTGTTTCGTATGTGGGTCGTGACGGAGACACGCTGCTCTCCCTTAACTCGGAGATAGTAGAGAAGCCGGATACGCCAGGCTTTGCTGGCACTCGGGGTTGGTTCACACAGTTCAAGCTCAACCAGGAGCCGATAGATCTGTGGGACCTTATGAACACGCTAACCGTGCATGGCCAAGAACACCATTACGCGGTAGTCCAGGGGGACGTCTCCTCTGAGCTGCTCGAGATTGCTGCCTGGCTCAAGATGGACCTGATAAAGCGAGTGCCCTACCGGGATTACCTGCAGATAGAAGGTGCCAATACTTAGCGGATATTGCACATGGGGCGAGAAATGAGATGGGGATGCCGTGCCTGACGGTGCCTGGGAGAGATAGATACTCGATAACCAAAGGAAATTCTCGACGGGCCCGACTGGCAGCCTATTTTAAACCATGGAGGAGGTGAGGCCATATAACGAATAGTGCGGGTACACGTGCTCTTTCTATTGCCACTCGTCACAACCGAGTTACCGAATACTTGCCGTGTCGAAGCATCCGCGCTTCGCCAACTGTCCGGGCAAGCGTCGCAACTCCTCTCACAATGGTGGTTCAGCACGGGACTTCAATGTTGAATGTCTACAAGTAAAGGAGGAGAGAATAAATGCTTAGGCATATAGGCAAATTCAAGAGCTTGGCGCTGCTTCTGGTTCTCGGGCTGCTCAGTGCTTGCGGTACCGAGGCGCCAACGGCGACAGCGATTCCGGTCCCCACTAATACCACTGCGGCTGCGGCTGCGCCTACCGACACTACGGCTCCTGCTCCGGCTGCTCCCACGGATACGACGGCTCCGGCCGCACCCACTGCGACCGTGACAGCCGTGATGGCAAGCCCCACCTCTGGTGCCACCATGACAGTAGGTGGCGTTCCCCAGGGTTTTGCGAGCTGGGATGACGTGGTCAAGCAGGCCAGCGGCCAGACCCTCAACTGGTACATGTGGGGTGGCTCAGACCAGATCAATAGCTTCGTTGACGGCACCTACGGCAAGATCCTGAAGGACAAGTACAACATCACGCTCAAGCGCGTGCCTCTCAAGGATACCGTCGAGGCTGTGAACAAGGTGCTGGGCGAGAAGCAGGCCGGCAAAAACGACGGCGGTTCGGTAGACATGATCTGGATCAACGGCGAAAACTTCAAAACGGCCCGCCAGGCCGACCTTCTCTACGGCGGCTGGGTCCTGAATCTCCCGAACGCCAAGTACGTGCCGTGGGACAACCCTGCGGTCAACCTCGACTTCGGTTTCCCCGTCAACGGTTATGAGAGTCCGTGGGGCTCGGCACAGTACCAGTACCTGTACGATTCGGCCAAAATGAAGGAGAGCGACCTGCCTCATAGCTACGCGCAACTAAAGACCTGGGTCCACGCGCACCCTGGTCGCTTCACCTATGTAGCCCCGCCCGCCTTCTATGGCACTCGCTTCGTCAAGCAGGCACTTTTCGAGCTATCGGGTGACAACAAGCAGTGGCTAGGTGACTTCAACCAGGACCTGTATAACAAGTGGTCCCCTCAACTGTTCGCATACTTGAAAGACCTGGCACCTGACCTATGGCGCAAGGGAGAGACCTACCCGAAGGAGATAGCCGATCTGCACACGTTGTTTGCCAATGGCGAAGTGGATATCTCCGCGGACATGGCACCTGCCGGCCCGGGAGCACTCATCAAGGCAGGCACAGTGCCTCCTACAACCAAAGATTATGTGTTCGATACCGGCACCATCGGCGACTTCCATTACCTGTCGATCCCGTACAACAGCCCGCATAAGGCTGCCGCACTGGTGATGGCGAACCTGGAGTTGGAGCCCGATTTGCAGGCGGCCAAGCTTGATCCTGCCAATTGGGGCGACGGTATGTCCATAGACCCATCCAAGGTCGATGCCGCCAGCCGGGGGAAGATCGACGAGATCTACATGAACCTTGGTGATGCGGCTGTGCCCGGCGATAAGCTGGCTGCCCACAAACTGCCAGATATCGTCGCCAAGTACCAAACCCAGATCGAAAGCGACTGGGACGCTCAAATTCGCAAGAAGTAAGCGCGTTCACGAATAGTGGAGGAGTGGTCTCTCAATCACTCTTCCACGTACCTACCTAGAAAAGTGCGAGAGATCGATGGCCGTTCCTGCGCCAGCGAAAATCAGCGAAAGCACCGATGGTCAGGTTACGGCACGCCGGACCCCTACACTGGCGCGGGCGCTCGGATTGGCGTGGCTTACAACACTCATCTGGGGATCGTCATTTATCCTTATCAAGTATGGTCTCAAAGAAATACAGCCTCTCGGATTCGCTGCCGTTCGCTACTCATTCGGAGGCTTCATATTGCTGGCCTACCTGCCCTTCGCGCGCGTAAGTATGCCACGACTGTCAGCGAAGATTTGGGGGCTGTTCGCACTGGCCGGGCTGCTGGCATACACGGTAGGGCAGGGCCTGTTCTACGTAGGGCAGGACCAAGTGTCGGCCCTTACAGGTTCTTTTTTCTATTCTCTGGCCCCCATATTTGTGCTGCTGCTGCAGGCGATACACCTGCGCTGGCGACCGACCGGGCTGCAAGTAACAGGTGTCGCGGGTGTGATAGTTGGAGCGCTAATATTTTATCCTTTACAAATAGCGGCAGGGCAATGGCTGGGCATCCTGTTGCTGCTCGCGAGTAACGTGAGCACCGGCTACTACCTGCTTCTCACCCGGTATCTTCGCACCACGGTCAACACAAGCGCCGGATGGCTGACAGCAGTGGCTTTGCTAGTGGGCGGTGGGATCTTATATCTGCCTGCTCTGCTCCTCGAGCGGCCTCCGAACATGAGCCTTGGGGCCCTACTTATTATCGCATGGCTGGCCGCTGTAAATACTGCTCTGGCCTATACGATCTGGAATTA
>JBBSGN010000288.1:0-4744 GCA_038254085.1 Chloroflexia bacterium
CAAACGCCTCATCCGCGCTCCACGTCATGTTCGCATCAACCATAAGGTCAATCTTGTCGCCTATCAAGCTGCGCACAGCGCGGACCCTCTCTTCATCTTCTCTTGGGTCGCGACGGCCCAACTTGACCTTGACGCCAGGAAGCCCTCTCGACATATAGCCTTCCACCTGCTTTAGCAGTTCATCAAGCGGCTTAGGCAAATCGACCCCCGAGCCATAGGCAGGTATATCGCGCGCCTGAGCGCCCAGCAGGGCATACAGCGGCTTTTGCTCCGTGAGTCCTTTGAGGTCCCACAGCGCGATGTCAACGGCACCGATTGAAAACGCAGCAAGCCCCCCACGTCCAACGTACAATAGCCGCTGCCACATCAGGTCCCACAAGCCCTGGATGTCGTCTGCGTCCTGCCCGAGCACCAGAGGCATGATATCGTGGCTAATAAGCGAGCGAACTGCGTGCCCACCGCGCCCGATTGTGTAGGCGTAGCCGTGGCCTTCAAGCCCACCGGCCCGCAGTTTGAGCGTGATAAGCTCCTCTGAGTCTATGGGGCCGTGGCCCGCGTCACCCATCGGCTCTAGAGGCAGGCGGTAGTAGGCGGTCTCTATGCTTTCGATCTTCATGCGCATTTCCTTTCGTTGCCGTTTCGGCCCGCTCGGACAAGATATGAGAAATGAGATTTCGGTTGTTGCTCGTCGGCTCACTTCTCATTTCTCATATCTTGTGTCTAAGACGCTCCGCAAGCTGCTCGGCGGCGCGATAGCAGACCGCCCACATGGTCAGAGTTGGGTTGACGCCGTGGCAGGTGGGAAAGACTGCGGTACTGAAGACATACAGCCCCGGCGTGTCGTGCACGGCTAAATCAGGCTCAACGACCGACCCGGCTGGGTCTTCTCCCATGCGGCACCCGCCTAGCTCGTGGCTGCTCATGACACCCCCGAAGCGCAGGCCCCGCCAGGTCTTGGTGGCCCCCATGCCGCGCAGTATATCTTCGGCCCTGGCCTCCATGAACTCGGCCACGCGGTGCTCGTTCTCTTGTATGTCGTAGGTGATGCGTATTACGGGCAAGCCGAGGCCGCTGCGATCACAATGCCTGGGGTCCAGGTCGAGGAAATTGGCCTCATACGGCAGCGCGTCAGGCTGAAGACGCACAGCGCACATGTGCTGCCATTCTCGAAGGTGGCTCTTGTATTCGCTGCCCCACTGAGGTACGTCGGGCGGCAGCGCTTCCCTGCTGATCTGGATCGGCAGACGCTGGTTCTCAACGTTCGGCGTGGCTCCACCTATGAAGCCAGAAGCCACCGAGTCGAAACTGCTCGAGATGTAGTCGTCGAGACTCCACATCTGGGCAGCGGGGCCGGTGTGAGCATTGAAAACAACATCGGGCGCGTAGCCGGAAACGTCCGACCACATCTTAGTCATGATATGCTTGCCGACCTGACCGGTGTTGTTGCCGAGGCCATTCTGATGACGACCATCGCCCGAAAGCAGCAGCAGGCGCACATTCTCAAACGTGTAGCTGCAGAGAATAACAGCGCGCGCCACCTGTACCCGCCAGTTGCCCCCGGCGTCTACGTACTCTACCCCGTTGGCATGTCCGTCGCTATCGGTTAGCACGCGCACGACGCGACAATGGGTCCGGAGATCAAAGTTTCCGGTCAGAAGGGCCTCTGGAACCCAGGTCAGGCCGGGGTGCCACCTGTCGTCGCGCACCGGGCCGAATCCACCGCTCCACGCGCAATAAGAGGTAGCTGGGAAGCCGTTGTACGGCACGCTGTTTACCGCAACGGGCGTCGGGTATGGGTGCAGACCCATCCGCTCCGATGCCTGTTCAAAGAGCTTGCCCATAGAAAAGGGCCGAAGGGGTGGCATCGGGAGCGGCTTGCTACGCGGCACGAAGGGATTGCGCGCACCGTCGCCCGCCACGCCGATCTCGTATTCCACCTGGGTGTAATATGGCTCCAGGTCATCATAAGTGAGCGGCCAATCTACGAGCGTATTACCCGGCGGCAGCGCAGCTTCTCCCCAGCGCTCGCGCACGTATGTAAGAAAGTTGAAGTGGTGGGGGTGGCAGCGACGCAAAGCCCCTCCCCAGTGTATCACCGAGCCGCCAATGCCGTTCATCATGCGGCCCAGCGTGAAGCCCGCCTCACGCGTTGGCGCGTCCTTGTTGGGCCTCCAGCGGGGTGCTTCGCTCAGGAACTTGGGTCCCATGGCGCCCCTGCAGTAATAGGCAGAACCTAGCTCATCGGGAACAAAGTCGCGGCTGGTTCGCCACGGTCCTGCTTCCAGGCCGACGACCCGCAGCCCTGCGCGGGCCAGTAGCGTTGCCGCCAATGCTCCCGCAGCCCCCACGCCCACCAGCACTACATCGGCAGGTCCGTCGGGCGGTTCGGCCCCGCGCTGCGGGTCATAGCCTGGGATGCTCAACGGCTCCCATGGTCCCCCGTCGAGAGAATAGCCCACATCGGCGAGCGACTGGCAAACACCGCCCTTGGTGACCGGGTTGGTGGCAAGGTTTTCCTCAGCCGAGTTCTCGAGCCAGAACCCGGTGTGTCCCAGGAACCGCCAGCCCGCTTTGCCACGGTTGCCGCCGTAGGCAGGATCAGCGAATAGCCCTTCCTGCATGTGGGCGCGCAAAAGGGCAAAGAAGTCAACCTGTGAAGGCACGTGGAAGTTGGGCAAGGCACCCCGTTCCAGCGCTGCGATCAAGCTATCTTGCTGCTCAGGCACGCATTCGGCGAAAGGCATGCTACAACGCTCCCTTGCAGCGTTATCAAGGGTTGCGAGGCCCACCCGGTATATCTCGGCTTTCTCTCGGTAGGCACCCGCGAGGGCGCGGTCAACATAGGTGACGACGCCAATCTCTGTTGCGCCGGAGCCGCTCGCATCAGCCGGGAACAGGCGCTCGAAAATCGCGGCGGCGGTGCGCGCCTCGTATGGATTAAAGGCAATTAGAGCTGCCGGTTGTTCCACTATGCAGCCTCCGAAGCATCTTTCGGTATCGTGACTATTAGATTTGCGTTATTTACTACTGGGGCGGGAACTCGGCCACAGGTTCATCGTAAGGCATAAAGCCCTTTATTGACGGATCGCCGTAGTTCACATAGACCGTTTTTTTGCGGAAGTAATGCTCGTAGCCGTGCGGTCCATCGTCGCCGCCCATTCCACTGAGACCGTAGCCAGTGTGGAAACCCTGGAACTGTTCGGGACCTATCCTGTTTATGTAGACCTCCCCGGAGCGGATAGCCTGCACTGCGCGCATAATACTTCTGAAGTCGTTCGTGAACAGGTATGCGCTCAGGCCATACCTTGTGTCGTTAGCAAGGGCAATAGCTTCATCAAAATCGTCGAACGGCATGACGGGCGAGATTGGGCCGAAAATTTCCTGCTGCATGATATCCATGCTGTTGCTGACGTTCGTCAGCACGGTGGGTGCGTACCAAAAGCCCTTCTGAAACTCTCTGCCCTCCGGCCTCTTACCGCCCGTGACAACTCGCGCACCCTGCTCCTGCGCCCTATTGACCATGCGCTCCAGTTTTTCAAGCTCTAGCTGGTTGACCTTCGGCCCAAGGTCTATGTCGGTGCGCATTGGGTCGCCGACCCGTAACTTGCCGGCGATACCTGCGTAGCGCTCTACAAACTGATCGTACACGCGGCGGTGAACGTAGGTCCGCTCGTTGCAAGTACACACCTGCCCGCAGTTCACGAAGCGCGCCTGGACAGCGTTACGCACCGCGGAATCCATGTCTGCATCGTCCATCACAATAAACGGGGCCTTTCCGCCAAGCTCAAGAGAAACTACGGTAATGTTCTCGGCAGCCGCCGCCAGTATCTGCTGCCCAGCGCGCACTGAACCGGTCACTGTAACAAGTTGTGTGAGCGTATCACGTACCAGGGCATCACCGACTACGGTTCCAGCGCCGGTGACGACGTTTACCACTCCCGGCGGAACGCCTGCCTCCTCGCATACCTTTGCCAGCTCGATAGAACTGAGAGGCGTGTCTTCGTGCGGTTTGATAACAATGGTATTTCCTGCCATCAAGGCCGGTGCGACCTTGCGTGCAAATAGCGCCGCCGGGTAGTTCCAGGGGATGATGCCGACCACCACACCATAAGGGACGTTTCTGACCCAAATATCCTCATGCGGGTTGTCGGAAGGGACTATCTCGCCCAGCGGAGAGCGGGCGAAGGATGTGAAATACTCGAAGAAACCCGCCGTGCCGCCAATCTCCCCTCGGGCCTCCACCAGCGGTTTGCCCTGCTCCTCGACAACCAGCCGCGCGAGCCGTTCGGAGTCGCGGTGAATAAGCTCGACAATGCGCGCCAGGTATGATGCTCGCTGCACCCCGGTGAGGACTTCCCACTCCGGTTGGGCGGCTTTTGCGGCTTCCAGAGACGCACGTGCGTCTTCGCGAGTGCCTTCCGGGACCTCGGCAAAAGCTTCGCCGGTGGCAGGGTTCAAGACCGGCCTCGTGCGTCTATCGCTCGCGCCGCGCCACTCGTCACCGATGCGCATCTGATACCCTCTTATCTCTGCACCTTCCGCCATTGAGAACCCCCTGTGTCGAGGCTGGTAGAGCGAGGATGGACGCCGAAGAACATGGATGCCACCCTCAATAGAAGTGGTGCTATTATATCATCCTTGCCCACCCTGCAATTTCTTGCCGCGTATTTGGGGTCTGGTTGTTTTACAGGTAGACAAGCAGCGATGGTACGAGTTGTCCTGTACTTGTGACTGTAAAAGCTCG
>JBBSGN010000289.1:0-4742 GCA_038254085.1 Chloroflexia bacterium
CTTGCCTTAGTAACTGCTTGGCTTGGACTTTCTCCTCTACCCCAAGCATCCTACTAAGGCTAGAGATTCTTCGCTTTGCGTTGTCAGTCCTTCCATCTCTGCGGCCATGTCTCGCAAAAGCCGCAGCTGTTCGGACAGTTGCACTGGCGGCAGGCCGGTACGGCGGTCCTCGTAGCCCGGCTGGTCGCCTATGCCAACGAGCCATTTTACCTTGTCAAGCGTATGCTCGACCATGCCGATCAAGGCGAGAGCAGTCCACGGCTGGCGGCGGGCGATCTTCTTGGTGGCAATATTGAGCATGGCCCAAAAGAAGAGCGCCTACGCGGTGACGGCCTCGGCGCGCTCTAACGGTTTGGGCCGAACGGCGGGTGCGACTCCGGCCCGGTCAAATATAACATGGACATTGTGTGGAATGCGCGCCGATGAGAGCGGTTGCCAATACCAATCAATTTGATGCGGTCCGGCCTGCCCAACGTAACCGTGTCTTTCGCCCTGCAAGCTGGCATACCTAGTATATACTGCTAACAACCAACGGTTCCACCAACAGGGAGTGGTGAAAAGGATGGAGCATTTAGTAAGATAGGAGAATGAAAGCAACAGAGAAACCCTATTCATGCCCATACTGCGGGCAGAAAGAAGCAGTCATCAAGGGTGGCCTCAACTCCACAGGCTCCCAAGATGTATGGAAGCCCTGCGTCGAGCGGTACGCATCTTCATCTGGCACTACAATCGTCGTCAACGGCTGCTCCTCTCTCACCCTCACATGCGTGGTGGCCTGTGGCCTACCTCTTGTCTTTTAACCACTCCCCTCCAACAACCAACTTGTCTCCCACCCCCAAATCTGGTATAATTTAGATGTATGAGCGACCAGCGGACGACCCGCAAAGGCGGCAGTGAGCCGGTTGCGGAGAACCGCAAGGCGCGGCACGATTACTTTATCGAGGAGACCATCGAGGCGGGCGTCGCGTTGGTGGGGTCGGAGATAAAGAGCGTGCGGGCCGGGCGGGCGAACATCCGCGAGGGCTACGTCCGCATCGAGCGGGGCGAGGCGTGGTTGCTCAACGCCAACATCGCCACCTGGCCGCAAGCGGGCACGCACTTCAACCACGACCCGAACCGCCCGCGCAAGCTCCTCCTCCACCAGAACGAGATCGAGCATCTTAAGGCGAAGGTAGAGCAGAAAGGGCTGACGCTGGTGCCGCTCAAGATGTACTTCGTGCGGGGCCGGGCCAAGCTGGAAGTGGCGGTCGCCAAAGGCAAGAAGCTGTACGACAAGCGCGACGTGATGGCCGAACGTGACTCGCAGCGCGAGATAGCCAGGGCGATACGCGAGCGGAGCAAGGGCGAATATTAAGGTTGCTAGGTTGCAGGGACTTCTAACATGGGGCTGAAAGGTTTCGACATGGAGGGAAGTTTAGGGATCGCAAGCCGTGGAGTCTGACCACGTTAAAATGGACAAAGCCATAACTGGCAACAATCAATACGCTCTCGCTGCTGCTTAAGTAGCGACGTCCGACCTACCTAACCCTGGGTGGTAGGAACCGGACGACACAAACCGGGGTGCTGCCGCTCTAGCGCCTGGGAAGGGCGGCCTAAGACCAACAGGCTGGCGCTAAGTCACTCCGTCCGTGGAGGGGCCAAGCGCGAGAACCAATACGCGGACTAAGCTTGTAGTATATCTCTAGATCAACTTTGTGGACGCGGCTCTCGGATGCCGCCAGCTCCACCACTCAAAGGCGGCGTATTACTTCGGTAGGACGCCGCTTTGTCATATCAGGCGCAATATGGACCAGCAGAATTTGCACTGGTTAGCCGGGTTACTAGAAGGGAAAGGGTCTTTCCTAGCAGGCGCACCGTGCGAACCGAACGCAGCACGTGTAATGGTTACCATGACTGATCGCGATGTGATAGAGCGCGTAGCGCGTCTATTTGGGGTTCGTTATATTCATACAAGGGAAAGTGGCCTTTTTTCCTCTAAATGGAAGCCAAATCATAGGGTTACGTTGAAAGGTAAGGGAGCCGTTGAGCTAATGATCCTGCTCTATCCTTTTATGGGCATTCGCCGTCTAGAGCAGATTAGACGAGCCTTAGCCTCATACAACCCTCAGAGGCCAAGTAAGAAAATAATCTATCAACTCGATCAGGAGAGACCGGAGCGAGACATATACTGGTTAGCGGGGCTACTTGAGGGTGAAGGATCGTTTTTCGATGGGCCACCTAGCAGCCCGAACAGACCACGTATTCAAGTTTTTATGACCGATGAAGACATTATAGCACAGGCCGCTGACTTCTTCGGAGTTCGCTACAGTTTAGCTCGGCGCTATGGGGCAGAGGCCATGAAGTGGAAACCAGCCTATCTCACCCATTTGAGAGGCAAACGGGCTGTCGAATTGATGAAACAACTTTACCCGCTCATGGGCAACCGCAGGCAAGAGCAGATTACCAACGCTCTGCTATCCTACGACTCCAACAAGCGCCGTAAGAACACAGCCAAGCTATCTGAGGAGCAGGCGCTGGAGATTTACCGGCGGGTGCACAATGGCGAGCGGCAGCACCAAATCGCCGCCGATTTTGGCATTGACCGCACCACAATAGCGGACATAAAGAGGGGTAAGTCCTGGTGGTGGCTAACCGGGGAGGTCAGATAGCTGGGATTAATCGCCCTACTCCGAGTGCTTAAAGTGGTCCTTACCTCGGTAATGCGCTGCTTCCCTTCTCATTATACCCTCCAAGGTGTGCCTGCGAAGACCCCTCGAAGGCGTAGTCTCGCAGCAACCACAGACCGAGTAGGCCTGCGCCCGACAGGAGAGTGCCGCCTACATAGTAGAGAGGTTGAATGCCTACGGAATCTACTATCGCACCTCCTAGTCCCAGACTGGCGAGCCGCATAAAGTTCCAGGTAGCGTCCATGAGCGTGTAGACCCTGCCCCGAACCTCTTCGGGCACTTCGCTCTGCATAAGCGAGTTATAGACTACCATGCCTGTCGAGGTGTTAAGCCCATACACAAACAGGATGAGCAACGCTATGGGCAACGGCGTCAGGAGCGCGATCAGAATGTCCCCAGCCCCGCGTATAACATAGGGCACGAACAGCAAACGCACGTTGCGGTAATTTTGGGTGAGACTGCCCAGCACAATAGGCCCCAACAGGGCGCCTGCACCTATAGCGAGCAGTAACCAGGCAAACCCGGCAGGGGGTAGGTGAAGATGGCGCTCGGCCAGCACTATCAGCAATGCGCCCGTTGCCCCTACCGCGAACGAAGCGACCGTCTGCACTACCAGCATCCTGGATAGGAACCTGCTCCCCCTCACATAACGCAGGCCCTTCCTCACATCCCCCACCCACCCCTCGAAGCCACGCCGGTCAGCCTGGTCCAATTCTCCTGCGTGGGGAGGAATAGGCAGCCGCGCTATCATAAGAGCCGAGAAGACGAAGGTAAGCGCGTTAAGCCCGAAGGCGGGGGCGGTGCCCACACCGGCGATCAGACCACCCGCCAACGCCGATGCCACTATCTGCACCAGGCGGCCCGTAGTCCAGGCAACTGAGTTGGCAGCCAGCAGCGACTCGCGCTCGACTATGGTCGGGATTACGGCCTGTACTGTGGGGTTGAAGAATACACTCGCGCAGGTGAACAGCGCAATGACAACATAGACCTGCCAGGTTTGGTTAGCTACCATCAGAAGCAGCACCAGCCCAGCGCGGGCAAGGTCGCTCGTAATCAAGATAGCTTTCCGGGGGAAGCGGTCAATTACCACGCCCGCGATTGGGGCCAATAGTAAAACCGGAATAACCTCCAGTGCTACCGTAACAGAGACCGCCAGCCCCGATCCTGACAGCCTGTACACCAGCACTATCAGGGCCACGTAGTTGAGCGTGTCCCCGAAGTTGGACACCAGTTGCCCCAGCCAGAGAGGGAAGTACGCGCGGCTGCCTATGATGCGGCTGTATTGTCTAACTACGTTACGGACTCGCAAGGCCGGTCCTCTGCGCTTGACATCCAAGCGGTGACTTGCTAGAATACCCTCACCCCCTGAGGGTATAGCTATTCTAGTGTTCGATACTCGCCCTGTCAAGGAGGGCCGTTATGGATGAGGCAACGTTGGCGAAGCAACGGTTCGCAGCCGAGCGTGCGGACCAGATAAGGCGGCGGCTAAAGGCGATAGAAGGTCAGGTGCGCGGTTTAGGGAACATGGTAGACCAGGTCCGGCCTTGCCTGGATATATTGATGCAGCTATCGGCTGCACAGGAGGCCCTATCCCAGGTAGGCAAGCTGGTGACGCGCAATTACCTGGAGAATTGCATGGCCGACGCTTTGCAGTCGGGTAGCCCGCAGAAGCAGGCGAAGGCATACGACGACCTGATGGATGTCATCTATAAATATCGGCGGTGAGCCAGGAAGGGCACTTGAATGGAGCAACAGCCGAAGGTTAGAGTCTGGTCGTTGAGCGCCCTTTTGGGTGGCATCGTCTCCGTAGCGTGTATGGGGAGCATGGGCGCTATGAGCGCTGCCGCCACAGGCGGGATGGCCGGCATGGGTTCTACGGTGGCCGCGTCGTCGGGACATGTTGTTTTTATGACGCAGATGCTGCAAGCAATAGGGCTAGTTGGTCAATTGACACGTAAGTAGCCATTGTCTATTGTTATGGTAGTGACGGGTACGACGAATGGGCTGTCTAGTACACGCACCTGACCCTCCGAACGCCTGTTGATGCCACTTTTGGCGACTGCGTGTTCGTCGCGC
>JBBSGN010000290.1:0-4738 GCA_038254085.1 Chloroflexia bacterium
CAAATGCCCTACATCCTGGAAAGCATGGCAGCGCCCGATATACACGACGTGGCGGCGATTGAGCGGCTCTGTTTTAGTATGCCCTGGCCGACATCGGCTTACAGGCGCGAGCTTAAGACGCCTCAAAGCAACCGCTATATTGTCGAGCGGTTTGTGCCTGCCGAGGTTGCGACGCGCTCAGGGCTTCAAGTGCCGGCAGCGGGTAATCTTACGGCGTTGGTACACCCTGAATTGCACCTGCACGAGAACGGGCACGAGAATGGGCACGAGAATGGGCATTCATCCCCGCCACAGGCCGAGCAGCATAACCGCTCGTTGCTGTCGTCTCTGCTGCCCTGGCTACGCAACGGCGCCAACGGAGTGGGAGAGACGAACAGAGCGGAAAGGTTGCCGCTAATCGGGTACGCAGGGCTGTGGCTGATGGTGGATGAGGCGCACGTCACGACGATAGGTGTACACCCAGACCACAGAGGACAGGGCGCGGGGGAGTTGCTATTCCTCGGTTTGGTGGATATAGCGAGAGAGATGCGGGCCTCGCGGATGACCCTCGAAGTGCGCGTCTCTAACCGGGGGGCGCAGACACTCTATCGCAAGTACGGGCTGGAGATCGCGGGCCTGCGAAAGCGCTACTACAGCGACAATGGCGAAGACGCCTACATCATGTGGAGCGAGCCTCTGTCGTCGCCTGAGTTCAAGCAAAGAATAGAAAGGTTGCGGGTCGAGCTTGCCGAGCGGCTTAACCGGGGTTTTTATCAGCCGCAGCCCCCGTCCAGACAGGCTGACCACTCGCGTCTGCAATAAGCTTATGAACATATTAGCCATTGAGACATCTTGCGACGAAACATCGGTGGCCGTTGTGCGCGACGGCAGGCACATTCTTGCCAATGTGATCGCTTCGCAGATCCCACTCCACCGGAAATACGGAGGCGTCGTGCCCGAACTGGCCTCGCGCCAGCATATCGTGACCATAATACCTGTGCTGGAGGAGGCGCTATCGCGGGCCAAGTTAAGTTGGGTCAATATTGATGCTGTTGCCGTGACCAGGGGACCGGGACTCTCTCCGGCGCTGCTTGTGGGTGTGAACGCGGCGAAGGGTATTGCCTTCGCTCGGCATAAGCCTCTGGTGGCTGTGAACCACCTTGAGGGGCACATCTATTCAAACTGGCTAATCCCCGAAAAGGATGCCCAAGCGGGCATCACCGCGCCGGAGCCGCGCCTGCCTGCCCTCTGTCTGATTGTGTCGGGCGGTCATACCGAACTGGTCCTGATGACCGGACACGGGCAATACCGTTTGCTGGGCAAGACGATTGACGACGCGGCGGGCGAGGCATTTGACAAGGCCGCGCGCATCCTGGGTCTCGGCTATCCGGGCGGACCGGCCATACAAAAAGCGGCGGAGGGCGGCGACCCGTCCCGCTTCCACTTTCCGAGGGCGTGGCTGAAGGGCACGTTCGACTTCTCGTTTAGTGGCCTCAAGACCGCCCTCTTACGCAAGGCTGAAGAGTATGGGGTGAGCGCCAGCAAGCCCGCGCCCTGGCAACGCGAGGCAGCCCAACAACAGGAGCAGCCTGCACCCACAGACAGCCAAGAGGGCGGGAAACGCACCCCTGACGGTACGCAGGAGCAGCCCGTTCGTCCCGTGCCCAAGATGGCCTCGATAGCGGGCAACGCAGCCGAAATAAGCAGCTACACCGCAGAGCCAGCCCCAACAGCCAGTGCGGTAGGTGAATCGCCACCACAGGTACGAGTCGCCCATATCAGCGAGCCAGCGCATTCAGAGCATAGAACGGGAGTGCTGAAGGACGAGTCTCTGCCTGTGGCCGACCTTGCAGCGTCGTTTCAGGCGGCTGTAGTGGATATATTGGTCGAAAAGACGGCCAACGCCGCCTCGGAATATGGCGTGCGAGAAGTGTTGGTAGCGGGCGGTGTGGCGGCTAATGCCGAACTTCGCGCCCGTCTTACCGAGCGCCTGACAATCCCTTTCCACTACCCTCCTCTTGTGCTTTGCACCGATAACGCCGCCATGATCGCCGCCGCCGCCTACTATCGCTACGCCGACTCGGTCCAGCACGACTTCGGCCTGGACATAGAGCCAAACGCGCGGTTTGTGTGAGGGCGGACGACGGACGACGGACGGCGGACGACCGACGACCGATGACCGACTACCGATAACGAATAACAATCAGCAATCAGCAATCAGCAATCAGCAATCTGCCTTCCGTCCGTCGTCGGTCATCGGTCATCAGGACAAGCATCATGCTCCAGATAGTATTCGCTCGCGTGAGGGAGGACCAACTTGACCGGCTGCGGTGGTGGATGAGCGAACTTACCCGCCGCAAGGACGAGGTGCGCCAGACGTTCGCCCAGGAGGGGACGCGCCACGAAGTCGCCTATCTGCTGTACGACCTCGAAGGCCCTGTGCTGGTTTACGCTATCGAAGCTGAGGACCACGACCGTGCCAGGGAAGCATTCGAGTCGTCCATGCTGCCGATAGATATTGAGCACCGTCAGATCATGCAAGAGGCACTTGACGGCCCGGCGGATGTTGAATTGCTGTACGATGTGCGCTTGCTCGCTGATTGAACGCTTACTTCATATTGTATAATGTCCCAAACAACGCCCCAGACGAAGGAGATGATAGAATGGCAGACGACCTGCAACGACTTCTAATGTACATTGTAGAACACCCGCTCATGCACAACGAGAGCCGCGAGGCCCAGATGGACGCCAGCGCCGTCCAGGACGTGCCCCAGGAGATCAAGGAAATAGCGGCTGACCAGAAGCAGGACGCCGAGCGGCTCGCCCCCTATTTTGCGAGGGGATTGCGTATGGCCTCTCACGGTCCGCTGGTGATAGACGACGCCGACCCTATGGGCAACTCCATCGCTGATGCCTTCGCTCGCTTTTTGGTTACTACCGATCTTGCGACCTCGCAGGGCACGCCCCTTTCGGACGACCATTACCGCTACACCTTCGACGTGAACTGGCCCGCCCTGCGCGACCTGGCCCAACGCGCGGGCATAAACCTGGACGCGGCACTCTCCGCTCAACAGCCGCCTGATTAACTGGATTAACTAACCGCCAGCCGCCCATTATCAATGGGCGCCCGCCAAGAACGCCAAGGTTTCTAATGTTTAACCACAAAGACACGAAGGACACGAAGATTCTATTGTTCTTTATTCTTTGTGTTCTTTGTGTCTTTGTGGTTCATATATTCTCTCTGCACCGTCCGGGTATGTTATCCGATGGAGTCTAGCATCACAACCAGCAATAGCACCGAAGAGGCAATCGCGCTGCCGCGTGCCGAGGGGGCACCGCCACGAAGGCCGCACGCCGAGTTGGAAGAGGCTATCGGTTACACCTTCAACAACAAGGACTACCTGGATAACGCCCTGGTCCATAAGTCGTACCTGCACGCTGTGCCCGACTTCTACCTCGGCTCAAACGAGCGGTTGGAGTTCCTGGGCGACTCTATCCTCGGCTTCATCGTGTCGAGCGATCTGTTCAAGGCGTACCCGGACGTGGACGAGGGGCAGCTTACGGCCTGGCGCGGCGCGTTGGTGCGGCTCAACACCCTTGCCGAAGTAGCCGTTCCGCTCCAACTAGGTGAATATCTGTATATGAGCCGGGGGGAAGAGGCGGCGGGTGGCAGAGCGCGAGCCACCAATATGGCGCGGGCTGTCGAGGCGCTGTTAGGTGCGGTCTACCTGGATGGAGGCGTGGAAGCTGCCGCCGGTGTATGGCGCCGCATATTGGGCGAGCGCAGCGTGGAGCAGCTTCAAGAGGTGCTACGCGGCGACTACAAGAGCCAGTTGCAGCGTGTCACCCAGGCCAACTTGAAGCTCACGCCTGTCTATCGCCTGGTCGAGACCACAGGCCCGGACCATGCCAAGCAATTCAGGGTAGAAGTGCTGGCCGGTGAGCGCGTGCTGGCGAGCGGCGTAGGCCACAACAAGCAGATCGCCGAGCAGGCCGCCGCGCAAGAAGCGTTCAATCTGCTGCAAGCAGATGCAGGCGATTACGCAGAAAGCTCAAGCAAGCGGGAAGCAGAGTATGGCGAAGGCGTGGGCAGGTAGACGAAAGACGAAGGCAGTTTATCGTCTTTCGTCTTCGCCAAAGTGAATAGCCTTCTATGCACGGATCCAAAGGAGCAGATAATGCCTAGCTGCGAAGACATGACCATTTTTACCGGCAACGCCAATCCGAAACTTGCCGAGGCGGTTGCCGCGCAACTCAGGGTAGGGCTGGGCAATTTGCAGGTGTTCGAGTTCTCCAATGAGAACATCTTCGTGAAGATAGACGAGAGCGTGCGCGATAACGACGTGTTTATCATCCAGCCCTTCTCGTCGCCCGTAAACACGTCCATCATGGAGTTGCTGATTATCATAGACGCGGCCAAGCGGGCGTCGGCAGGGCGCATTACGGCTGTCATACCTTACTACGCTTACGGGCGCACCGACAAGAAAGACCAACCCCGAGTGCCCGTGACCGCCCGCCTTATCGCCGACCTGATAACGGTGGCGGGGGCCGACCGCGTGCTGACGATTGACCTACACGCCGGACAGATACAGGGTTTCTTCAACATCCCTGTAGACGAGTTGACCGCTATGTACCTGCTGGCCGACTACTTCCGAGCCAAGCGCATCGAGGACCGCGTGGTCGTGTCCACCGATATAGGCAACGCCAAGCGAGCGCGCAACTTCGCCGAGCTTATCAACGCGCCCCTCGCCATCGTCGA
>JBBSGN010000291.1:0-4729 GCA_038254085.1 Chloroflexia bacterium
CATACAACCGACAGGCAAGAGCCTGCAAATGCACGTTCCGGAGAGCACGCTGCCCGCCATGGATATGGAGTGGAAGATTCCCGACGTGTGGAACGCCTTCGAGCGCAACCGCAGCCGCGCTTACCACCTGGTCATGACGACGGTAGTGGCCCTCGACAACTGGATGGTGTGCATGGACCTGTTGAAGCAGGGTAAAGACAAGGTGCATACGCCTTTCGAGTCGCCCCGCAAGGGGACGCAGATTGGCGTAGGCTTCTGGGGCGCAGGGCGCGGCTACCTGACCCACCACGCGACAATAGACAATGGGGCGTTGAGCAACTACCAGATACTGACCCCCTCGACCTTCAACGCCAGCCCGAAGGACCCCTGGGGGCAGCCCGGCCCCTACGAAGAGGCTGTGCTAAACACCCCCATCCTGGAAAACTTCTCAAGCCCTGAAAATTACAAGGGGATAGATATATTGCGGACCATACGCAGCTTCGACCCCTGTATGCCTTGCACGACGCACATCCATGTCGAAGGCTCCAACCGCGTGATCTCACGCGAGGTCAACACCTGTGCGTGCGGTATAGATGACTGACGAAGGGCACATTCTGATCGGCTGCGTGGGCCACCCATTCCTGCGCGACACCTCGGTAGGCCCGACGCTCGTGCCCACACTGAATGCGATGGACTGGCCCGCAGGCGTCGAGATTTACGATATACACTTCGGGCCGATCCACGCGGTGCAGTGGCTGGAGGAAAAACCGGGTTACTATTCGCGTGCAGTCTTCCTATCGGCTGTAAAGCGGGACCGCGAGCCTGGGTCTGTTTCGGTCTACAGGTGGGATCACGCGCTGCCCGATGCCGATGAGATTCACGAGCGAGTATGCGAAGCAGTGACAGGGATAATAGGTCTGGAAAATCTCCTCATTATAGGTGAGCATTTCGGCGTCTGGCCCCTCGAAGTGGCGGTGGTAGAGGTCGAGCCTTGCGACGAGGAGTTCGGGGCCGACCTCAGCGAGCCGGTGCAAGCCGCCGTACCCTTTTTGCTCGATGCAGTGCATAGGCTCGCGCTGGAGCCGCTGGACGGCTTATCGGTGAACCCACTCGAAGTGCAGTTCAGGGCTGAGGTAGCGGGGGATGATATGGTGGAGGCGCGACGATGACGAACGATCAGAATAGAAAAGAGAGTGCCGACGGAGAGGATAAGGAAGCCAGCAAGCGCGATAACAAGCCTCTGTTGGCCGATCTCTTCTGGCGGGACGAGATACTGCAAGTCATGTACTGGTATCAGGGTGAAGGCTTCGGCACAACGGTGACAGCCCGCGACCTGCAAACTTTTCTCAGCGCCGAGGAGCAGTCTCTCACTACGCATCTGGAGCGCATGGTGGTTGAAGGCTATTTGGAGCAAGCAGGCGAAGGGGATGATGCTGGGCCAACAGGCGGTTCTTCGGCACGCTATTCTTTCAGTGAGTACGGCGCAAAAGAGGGTGCCCGGCGTTTCGCCGACGAATTTGCCGATGTAACAAAGCAGGGTCACGGCGACTGCCCGCCCGATTGTCCTATCTGCAAAGACCTCCCACCCGAAGACTGTGTTCATTGCCACAGCAACGCTCAGGAAGCGCAGCTATATGGCGCCTAACATTCACGAGATTCAGGGCCCCGTCCAGGAAGCTGCTCCCCCGGAAGACCTGAGCGAGATTGCTGTGCGCCTGGATAGCATAATCCAGAGCTTCGAGCAGCACCCGAACGAAGAGGTCCGCCAAAAGGCTATGGAGATGCTCGCGCTCGTGGATGCTCTGCACCGTGACGGCATTTACCACCTCATAGAGCTACTCTGGACGGGCAGTCCGGCGGTGCTGGAAAAAGCATTGCAAGACCCCGCCATCAACGTGCTGCTTCAGCTTTACGACCTGGCACCGGGAGAGCCTGATCCTGTGCAGCAAGCCGAAGCGGCTCTAGGGCAGGTTCGCCCTTACATAGAGTCTCACGGCGGGGTTGTTGAAGTGCTGGACGCTGTAGGCGGTGTGGTACACGTGCGGCTCTCCGGAGCGTGCCAGGGTTGCGCGGGGTCTGCAATGACCCTCAAGCGGGGCATCGAGGCCGCGCTGCGTGAGGGCTTCTCAGGGTTTGAGCGCATTGAAGTACACGAGCCGCCAGAGCTGCCGAAGCTGAAGCTGCCCGCCAACTTTATCCCATTGCAGACAGTAAATGCAACTGGCAAGACGCTCAACCGTCCCGTCTTCACGCCTGTTGGCTCTGTGGACACGGTGCCGCCAGGTTCTCTGCGCGTGGTTGATGTATCGGGACGGCGCATCCTGTTATGCAACATAGCGGGTGAAGTCTATGCGTATGGCAACGAATGTCCCGGTTCAAACCTGCCGCTCGATGACGGGGTCCTGAACGGCATTGTGCTGGTTTGCCCCTGGCATAACTGCGCCTTTGATGCGCGTACCGGCAGGCGTGTCGATAACGGCGAAGGCAGGCTTCAGGTAATCCCCGTGGCTGTCCGTGACGGAGAGATCCAACTCGCCCTCAACGTTACGCCAGTGCCACTGGGGTAATTTTGAATTCTAAATTTTGAGTTTCCAGTTGACTTCCCATTCAAAATTCAAAATTCAAAATTTAGAATTGCCTACCAGGCGCGTCCTCGTAGCCGGCGTGGGGAACGTCCTTCAAGGAGATGACGGATTCGGCGTTCGCGTCGTTCAAGAGCTGGCAACGCGCACTGATCTGCCGCCCGGCGTGAACGTGATAGAGGTGGGTATAGGCGGCATGAGGATGGTACAGGAACTCTTCTCGGGATACAGTGCCCTGGTGGTAGTAGATGCTGTGGACCGGGGCGGTAAGCCAGGGACGACCTACCTGCTCGAAGCCGAAGTTCCCGACCTCGCCGATATGTCCGCCGAGGAGCGAGAGGATCACCTGGCCGACATGCACCTGGCAACCCCTGCCAGGGCTTTCGTGTTAGCCAAGGGGTTGGGAGTACTTCCTCCTCGAGTGTATATTCTGGGCTGCCAACCTGCATCTATTGCAGAGTTATATATTGGGCTCAGTGAAGCGGTAGAAGCGGCGGTCGCACCTACTGTTGAGCGCCTGGTTCGTGAGGTACGTCGTCTCACCGGTACGGACATGAGTGCGCTGCCTGTCCCGGCAGGTGAATAGCACACCTAGAGAAAGTGGGAGTTAGATAGATGGAAGCATATAGAGACGTCGCCATATTCGGGCAGGGCGTCGGTGCCACTGCAGAAGCGAGCTTGGTCACCTTGTCCCCGCTCATAGAATACTACGAGCGTGAAATGGGAGAGTTGCCGGGCCGACTCATGATAGCCGCTTCTTTTCTAGAGGACATCAAGCTGATGGACGAGTGGTCTTCTCGATCTCCCGCAGCACAAGCTGGACTTGAGCAGGCAAAGGCGCTAGTGGTGTCAGTTATGGTGCGAATGCTCAACACTCAACAAGACGGCAGCTTTACCTCTGATAACGGAGTGCGGCGAGACAAAGAGGAATTGTAGATATGGCGGCAGGAACATACTCTGTATCCCACGCTATACGCCTCGCCAGGTCCGAGCGAGGGTTTACCCAGGGCGAGCTTGCGAGCCGCATCGGGGTAAGCCAGGGCACTATATCTTTCTGGGAGAACGGCGCTGAAGCGCCCACGGTAGAGCATTTGATTATCCTGGCTTTAGAGCTGCCCCAGATAATAGACAGCTTCGAGGGCCGAGAGCGTGAGCTGCTGGAGCGCGTACTGCGGCTTGAGCGCAACCTCTTCGCCGGGCGCTGCGCTTGCGAGGGATGCTCTTGTGGCGATGAGCGCGCAAGCTAGACCGACGGTGAACGACTGAAGGCTGTACTGTTCGTGACCGGGTTGTATAGCCGGCATCGTCGGCAGTTGAACAGATTTGGAGGCTATACTTGAGATTAGCTGTAACGGGAAAGGGCGGCGTCGGCAAGACGACTATCGCGGGCACGCTTGCGCGGCTTGCTGCACGGAACAATGAGCGCGTGCTTGCACTCGACGCCGATTCTAACCCGAATCTTGGGCTTGCACTAGGTCTCACCCGTGAGATCGCGGACCGAGCCGCCGATGTGCCTCAAGGCCTGACCGAGTGGCGCGAGGATGCCGACGGCAATGCCTATGTCCATCTGCACCAATCGGTCGGGCAGATGGTGGCCGACTACGGCGTGCAGGCACCTGACGGTGTACAGTTACTCGTCATGGGCAAGGTGCTGAAAGCGAGCATCGGTTGTCGTTGTGAAGCACATGCGGTAGCCCGGGGCATAACGGACCATCTCCTCTCAGGGACGGACGAAGAGTATGCGGCCGACGTGACGGTTCTCGACATGGAGGCAGGACTTGAGCACTTCGGTCGGGGAACGGTCGAGCACGTTGATTTGCTCTTGATTGTAGTAGAGCCTTATTACCGAGCTCTTGAGGCGGGTACTCGTACCCGCGACCTTGCCGTCCAACTTAATTTACCGAAAATCGCTATTGTAGCTAATCGGATACGCACCCCTGACGATCAGGCCGCAGTGGAGCAATATTGCAAGGAGCATGGTCTGGACCTTGTAGCTTCAATCCCTTATGATGAAGCGGTCGTGGCGGCGGAGCGGAGCGGAGTGGCAGCTATCGATTTTGCGCCGCACAGCCCGTCAATAGAAGCGATTAGGGTTTTGGCACGAGACATGAAGATCCTCGCCGACTGATCTTGGAATCGGAGTTTATTTTTTTCTAGAACAGCAAAGC
>JBBSGN010000292.1:0-4722 GCA_038254085.1 Chloroflexia bacterium
GTCGGACTATCGAAGCCGTAGAACTGGAGTTTGACTTGATGGGAAGGATCGGCATTGAACGCCCTCATCCACTCTACGAGTTCTCGATTCGCGTCGAGCTGACCGAAGCCGTGGCTAAATCCTGTGTCCTGCACAGCTTCATACGATGCCGGTCCGCGCCCAGCCACATACTCATTTACTACATGCGCCCGAGGAAAACTGCTCTCGATGGCAATGGCGCTGTAGCCATGCCTCTCCACCAAGCGCTGGAAGAGCCGGTTGCGGAGTATGAGAATGTCCTTCCCGCCGTGGAGCGCTTCTCCAAAACCCAATAATTCCACCGCGTCACCAAGCGAGGTGATCACTTTCTCGACGGCGGCGTTGAAGGTCTTGGGCGAATCGATAGAGAACGGAGTCGCCTCGCGCGCAAACCAATCATCGAGAAGAGTTCCTTCCATGTGTGCCGATGCTTCTATAGATTGTTTTGACATACCTGATGATACCATTATTCACAATCCTTTCGCTTGGACCATATCAGGGGTGATGTGATATGGTAGAAGCATGGTTACAAAACGCCAATACATCGAATATCTGGTCAGCAGCCCAGCCAACTACACCTGCACCAACCTAATCGCTTACCTGGAGGGGTCAGCCATGACACTGTCTCGAACTACCTGGCTCGCGCCAAGACCACAGCCCATCACCTGTGGGAACTGGTACGGCCGCTGCTCAATGACACCGAGCAAAGATACCTGATCGTGAACGACTTGGTACAGGACAAGCGGTACTCTCGACACATCGAATTGGTGACTACTTGCGTGCTCAACTACGTAACCCTGTCATTCCTGCCTATGGCTTGGCCTGAGCGAAAATCCTGTAAAGAAACAAACAAGATCGCCGGAAGCGATCTTGTTTGTTTCTTACGTGAAAATGGGGCCGCTTGCTAAAGGAGAGCGCGCTGGGTAGTGGGGTCGAAGGCGTGCATGGCGGCGATGTCCAGTGTGACGGTGAGGGGCTGGCTGGGCTGGACGAAGGTGCGGTTGTCTACGCGGGCGACGAAAGATTGGCCGCCTGCCGCAAGGTGTAAGTAGATGTCGTTGCCGAGGTATTCTCGCAATTCTACTTGCGTCTTTACGATGGCCGTCGGGGCGGTGTCGCGGACGTATTGCGCGTCGCGGATGCTTTCGGGGCGCAGACCCAGCACTATCTGGCGGTCCTGGTAGCCCTGTAGCCGCTCGGCCAGGTAATCCGGCAGCTTTATCCTGAAGGCCGGGCCGCTGAGGAAGGGGCCATCTGGGTCGCCTTCGAGGGTGACGACGAGCATGTTCATCGGGGGTGAGCCGATGAAGCCTGCTACGAACATGTTGGCTGGGTGGTCGTACAGGATGCGCGGAGTGCCTATCTGCTGTAGCACGCCCTCGTTCATTACGGCTATGCGGTCGCCCAGCGTCATAGCTTCCTGTTGGTCGTGGGTCACATAGAGGGTAGTGATCGGGGCGCTACGATGGAGCTTTTGCAGTTCGGCACGGGCGGAAGCGCGCATTCCTGCATCGAGTTGCGACATGGGGTCGTCCATCAAGAAGACCGACGGCTCGCGCACCATGGCGCGGCCCAACGCTACGCTCTGCATGTGCCCACCCGATAGCTGCCCACGCTTGCGGTTGAGGTAGTCGCTCAAACCCAGGCTGCCCGCCACCTGCTCTACTCGCCCGCGTATCTGCTCTTCGCGGCGAGCGTGGTCGCGCCCGAAGATGCCGTGCCGCTTTTGCGGGCTATCCTGTGACTCGTCCTGGGTTGGTGGCTGCTTGCGAACGCGCAGACTGAAGGCCATGTTGTCGTAGGCGCTCATGTTGGGGTAGAGCGCATGGTCGGGGCTGGAGAAGACCATGGCGATGTCGCGCTCTTGCGGGTGAAGGTTGTTCACCAGGCGATCGCCTATGTAGATGTCGCCCGAAGTGATCGTCTCCAGCCCGGCTATTATCCGCAGCACAGTAGTTTTGCCGCAGCCCGACGGCCCGACCAGCACGAGGAACTCTTTGTCCCGCACCTCCATGCTCAGGTCGTCCACAGCCAGCAGGTCGCCGTACTTCTTTGTGAGGTTTTGGAGGATGACTTTAGCCATCAGATGAACCCGCTCTAATTATTCCTTCCGCAACTGCAACCCCCGCCGCACCCACAGCCACCGCCGGAATAGCTCTCTCCTTCAACATTGCGGCCAACAACCGCCACAACCGACAGCATCTTCTTGACGGAGGAGCTACAGCGCGGGCAGACGACTTCGCTGTCTTTGCCATTCATCGGGCGCAGCTTCTCAAAGGACGACTTGCATTCGGGACACCAATATTCGTATATGGGCATGGTTGGACCTCCGTCTTTTGCATAACTGTATGCTGGTTGTACAATCCGCAATGGGCTAACTCGGTTCAGGAGCGCCTGCTTCGCAAGTTTCTACTTGCTGATTGTCAGGCTAGCCAGAACGTCCAGGAGATTGTTGGTACCGCCGAAGAGTCCATGCCAACCAAAGAGCTTTCCGTCAGCGACGTAAGCAATCTTTTCGTTGTCATATTTCACCTTGACCCATCGGTTCACCCAATCATTTCCTTGTTTCTGGATCGCGATCTCGCTGATATTTGCAACGGGGATGCGTAGGGACTTTTTTCTGCCACAGTATTCAAGGTAGTCCTTACACACGGTGAGCGTGCCCACGTCTTGCCATGCCCAGATGGCCAGGCCTCTTCTTGGCGTCCATCTGTACCAAACGCTCTTGAATACACTCTCATCCATTGCAGTTCTCCCAGCGAGAGCGGAATGGCTGTCCACCGCAAACCAACATACATGCGCGCTACAAGGCATCTGCTAGACACTTACCCCACTTTCGCGTATAACGGTGAATAAGTTCTTCCTCAGAAGATTCTATCACAATCCTTGGCAAATAGTAAGGAGACCCCTGATGAAAGAGTTCACTGATCGTGCGCTTGACCATGCGCGCAGCCTGGGCGCTACCTACGCCGATATTCGTGTAGCCGAGACCCAGACGGAGAGTATATCCATCAAGAACGGCATAGTGGAGGCGCTGTCGCTGGGCGAGGAACAGGGCTTCGGCGTGCGCGTGCTGGCCGATGGGGCCTGGGGCTTCGCCTCAAACTCGCTGCTCAACAACGACGAGCTCGATAAGGTGGTGAAGGAGGCGGTGCAGATCGCGAAGGCCAGCGCCCGCGTGCGCCCCAACCCCGCCGAGATAGGCCAGCCGGAGCGTTACGTGGACAAGTACCGCACGCCCATCGAGATTGACCCCTTCAAGGTACCCCTCGAAGAGAAGTTGGCTTATCTATCGGCGGCTAACGAAAACCTGCGGAAGGCGCAGGGCATCGCGGTTGCTACCAGCGGTATGGACGCGATCCGCAATACTAAGACCTTCGCCTCCACCGAGGGCAGCTACATCGAGCAGGCGCTATACAACATAGGCTGCTTCATGGAGGCGGTGGCGGTGCGCGAGAACGAGGTGCAGACGAGAGGTTACCCGTCGTCAATGGGCGGGCAGTGGGCTTCGGAGGGGTACGAACTGGTCAAGCGGTGGGACTTGCCGGGCAACGCCGAGCGGATCGCTTCCGAGGCGGTGGCGCTGCTCGATGCGCCCCAGTGTCCGTCGGGCGTGAAGACAATAGTGCTGGACTCATCGCAGATGGCGTTACAGATACACGAGTCGTGCGGCCATCCGGTAGAGCTTGATAGGGCGATGGGCATGGAGGCGTCCTTCGCGGGCACGTCCTTTATGACGCTCGATAAGTTGGACAAACTGAAGTATGGCTCGGACATCGTGAATATCGTGGCCGACGCGACGCTGCCGAAGGGCCTCGGCACCTTTAAGTACGACGACGAAGGGGTGCCCGCGCAGCGTTTCGACATTATCCAAGAGGGGGTGTTCCGCAATTACCTGATGGACCGCGAGACCGCCGCTATGCTGGGCAAGACCTCCAACGGCACATCGCGCGCCGACGGTTGGAACCGCATCCCGATGATACGCATGACCAACATCTCCCTCATGCCCGGCTCAGGCACGCTAGAAGACCTGATTTCGGAGGTGGACGACGGCCTCTATCTATGCACAAACAGATCGTGGTCCATAGACGACAAGCGTCTCAACTTCCAGTTCGGCACCGAATTGGCCTACGAAATCAAGGGCGGCAAGCTGGGCCAACTGTACAGGAACGCCACCTACACCGGCATCACGCCCGAGTTCTGGAACAGTTGCGAGCGCATAGGCGGCCCGGAAGCCTGGGTGCTGTGGGGCCTGCCCAACTGTGGCAAGGGCGAGCCTATGCAGGTGGGCCGCGTGGGGCACGGGGCAGCACCCGCGCGGTTTCGGAATGTGAGAGTGGGAGTTATGTAAATGCGAAATGCGGAATTACGAGGCAATCTCGCATTTGAAAGGGAGTTTCTGATGTTGGGCGAAAAGAGCATAAAGCAGATAACCGACAAGGTGCTAGGTCTGTCGAAGGCGGACCAGACAGAGGTGGCGTTCCTGGGCGGGAACAGCGCCCTCACACGGTTTGCGAACAATTACATACACCAGAATGTGGCCGAGATAAATACGCAGGTGAACGTGCGTGTGGTCACGGGCAAGAAGATCGGGGTGGCGTCCACCAACGACCTGTCAGACGAGGGGTTGAGCAAGGCGGTGGAGCACGCGACCACGATAGCTAGCTTCCAGTTGGAGAACACCGACTTCAAGTCGCTGCCCAC
>JBBSGN010000293.1:0-4710 GCA_038254085.1 Chloroflexia bacterium
ACATAGTAGTAGGAGAGCCTTTCTAGAGGGTTATGCGACACGCGATTAGTATAACGAATATAGTGCGCGGAGATGCAAGGAGAGTAGAGCTAACGGGTAAAGCTAACAGGTAATAGGCAACACTAGATTATTCCTAACTTTGCACGGATTGCGTTTCGTACTTCGCTGGCTATCCTTACCGCGTCCTGTGCGTCTTTTTGGTCTGCTTCTGTGCCAGGATAACGTGCAGCAATACCTAACGTGCTTAGATATGCCAGGTCCGATCTGTATTGATCCAGTTCTTTGAGTATTCCTGTCGCTGAATCGAGAAGCACTATCAGGTCATGCGTCTTACGAAAGGCGATCCTATGCGCTTCAAGAAATGCTTTGAGATATTGTTCGGCACATTGTTGAGCGAGGAAGCAGATGATGTCCCAAACAGGGTCGCCTGCTTGCATCTCTCGATTGGCTACATTCCAATTGCCCTCAGCTTTGCTAACCCATTCCTCTGTCTCAGGCTTCATAGAGGACTACTCCCCTAGTGGCTATCTCAGTAGTAAATACACCGCCACGCTCAAGCGATGCTTGTAGCTGGTCAGGCTCGAACACCAGGATGTCCAACGGGAATGGGTGGTCTATCCCAGCAGAAATGCGGGCAGCGCTGCGTAGCCTATTACCGTCTGTGTTCATTATAACGAGCAAGTCTACATCGCTATCTTCCGTCGGCACGCCGCACGCATAAGAGCCAAAGAGGATTATCTTCTTAGGGTGAAAACGTTCAACGATTTGCCGGACGACCTTCTGAATAGCCTCCGAGTGGACCTTTGTCTTGACGTCAGCCATGATTAGTTCCCTAAGACCTCTTAAATCCCATTCAGGTATACACTTCGCGGACCAAGTCATTTACTGGAGATTTGCCCTTAGCCCCTCTTTGTACTCCTGCGTCTTGCCTGTCATCCTTTCCTCGTATTCATGCACTATTCGGTATAATTCTGACTCTAGAACCCATTCATTATCATAGACTTGCTGCCATAGCCTATCGAGTACCTGTTGGTCTTTCTCGCCAACCATTCTTTGGAAGGCTTGGATTATCACTCTTTTCGCCTGATCTTGTGCCGGTGTGTTAGAATTCCCACCTGTTCTCGTTGCACGTCTGTCCGGCTGGAATTTTATCAGATAACGTTTGAAATTCTCTCTGGCTTCGGACAGCGAATAAGAATAGTTAGGGCCACCCCAAACTTCATCGGCGTGGGGGTCATCCTGCCCATCGTCTTCCCAGTCACATAAAGAGCAGCCTTCCCATTTGTTGCGCTCTTCCAACATCGGATAGCCACAGGAGGGACAAGGATAGCGAAGTCCACGGGGCGGGGGTTCGACTTCGCCACGCTCTATCTTGCCGACGTAGTCCTCGAACCACAGCCTATGCGCGTCAATATTCAAGCTTGCGCTCCTATGCGCTCTCTGTGCCTCCCCAGTGAATGGCCTACTTTATCCTCTTCGTCTTGCTTGCCACATAGTCCACCAGTATATGCTCCCCTAGCGCCTCCGGGGTGCGTAGAAGGCGCGGCCTTTGTTGACTTTAGCCTTCTACAACTTAGCACCGACCATGATTATATCCCCCGCTTGAATCGTTTGCAGCGCTTCCAACACTCCGGGTGCGAGTTGCCGGAGCGTGTCAATTCTATTGTTTCGGGCGACCAAGACAACAGCTATATTGTAGCTGCTCACATTTTGTTGATAAGGCAGGTTCCGATCTGCCGTCAGAAATATGTCGAACTGGGTTTCAGCTAAACGAAGCAATGCGCCATTCTTGATCCCAGACCAGCCTATTTCCGTCACAGTCATGGCAGTATGGGGTAAAAGCTCACGCTTCAATTTCCTGGGCAAGCATTCATCAAGCAATATCCTCATGGAGCTTGCGCTAACATTGCTTCTTTTGATAGCTCAAGCACCTGAACAGCCTGCTCACGGCTGACCGACGGAAAATCGTCTAGAAACTCGTCGAGCGAGTAGTCACCCTCCAGGTAGTCAAAGAGGTTTTGGATTGGCACGCGAGTGCCCATGAATACCGGCGTACCGCTCATTATTTCAGGATCGCGGTTGATAAGCTTGCTATTATGCACTTTGAATCTCCATGCTTTATTTCCTACCTAATTATGCACCAAACTTGATTATGCACCAAACTTGCTAAATGTCGCGATTAGCCTTCGGCAAGAAGCCCGAATGTCTTCTCCGAACTCTTCCATGTACCATTTCTCAGCCGCCTCGATTTGCTTAATTCTTTCTTGCCGGACACTTTCATGCAAGAGGTCGGGCTTAACGCCAATCGGAAGGCGTTCTATCTCGGAAGCGATTAGCTCAAAAATCTCGAAGCCTGTGTTCTGGTCTTTTTCAAGTGGGTCCAGTAGGAGGTATTCTAGCTCAACCAGCCGCCTTGAACCCTCAAAAAGTTGGGTCTGACCAGTAAGCAAGCCATTTGCGACTGCCGCTACACGTGACCGTAGCCGTTTCTCATATTTCTTCCGCGATGGGTATTCGTAAGTAGTGCTATCCGACCAAATCCCTTCTGTGGCTGAGACCCTAGCCTCTTAACAACTCTATAAACTCCTCAACAGTCATTCCAGCATCAGCGAGGATGCTTTTCAACAGCTTGGGGTGCAAAGTCCTCCCTGCATGGAACGGCACGGTCACTCGCCTGCCGCCGGAGTTCTTGTAGATTTTATGGCTGCCGCTCTGGCGAGATAACGTAAAGCCAATTCTCTCCAAGACGCGAATAACCTCAGAAGCGCTTACACGAGGCAACTGAGGACTCACACGGTTACCTCAAGAGTCGTCAGACTCACCATCTCACCACTGGGCACAGCCTCACCTGCGGATAGGCGGTCCTCGATATGCAGGCGAATCGCGTCCTCAATATTATCTAAGACTTCTTCATACGTATCGCCCTGACTATAGCAACCCTGAAGCGCAGGGCAATGGGCAACGTATCCGTCTTGATCTTTCTCAATAACTACAGGCAGGATAAACCTTTCCATCTTTTGCCTCCTAACCTCTACTTTATCCTCTTCGTCTTGCTCGCCACGTAATCCACCAGTATGTACTCACCCAGCGCCTCCGGGGTGGCGTAGAAGGCGCGGCCTTTGTTGACTTTGGTCATCTGCTCGACGAAGTCGGCCATGTAGTAGCTGCGCTCCAGCATGAAGGTGTTGATGACGATGCCGTCGCGGGTGCAGCGCACCACCTCGCGCATCGTCTCCTGTATGGTGCGGAAGGTGGGCGGGTAGTTGAAGTAGACCTCGCCGTCCTCCATGTGAGCGGTTGGCTCGCCGTCGGTGACCACGATTATCTGGCGGTTGGGACTTTTGCGCCTGGCAAGCAGCGACCTCGACAGCATGAGCGCGTGTTGCAGGTTTGTGCCGTATTGGTACTCGCTCCAATCTAGCTGGGGCAGCATCTCAGGCTTCAGTTCGCGGGCGTAACCGGAGAAGCCGATGATGTACAGGTCGTCCTTGGGGAACTGCGACCTAATGAGATGGTTGAGGGCCAGCGCCACCTTCTTGGCCGCCAGGAAGCAACCGCGCAGCAGCATCGAGCGGCTCATGTCTATCAGCAGCGCCGTGGACGATTGCGTAAGGAATTCGGTGGAATGCACGTCGAAGTCTTCGGGGATGAGATGCACCGGCGTGCCCGTGCCCTGGCGCTGCAAGGCATTGCGCAACGTGCCGTGCAGGTCGAGGTGGAAGGGGTCGCCGAACTCGTAGGGCTTGGTGTCGTAGGTGCGCTCGCCGCCTCGGCCCCGCACGCTGACTTCGTGCTTGCCGAAGGCGTCTTTCTTCAGGTAGGCGAAGATGTCTTGCAGCGCCTTCTGGCCGACCTTGCGGGTGGCCCGGGGGGTAAGCTGCATCTCGTCGCCTTTCCATTCGAGGTAGCCCGCCTCTTCAAGCTGCTTGGCAAGGCTTTGCAACTGCTCCATCGCTTGCTTCGCGTCCGCGCCTAATAGCTCGCCGACCTTTCCAGGGTTCAGTTCGTCCACGTTGTCGCCCCGGCGGGCGGCGTTTAGCTCTTGCTCAAGCTTCTCAAGCTGGTCAAGCTGCTCCATCACGCCCATCGCCTCGGCCATGCTAAGCGACTCGTCGGGGTCGCCCGAGAAGCGATACTGGCGACCCTGGCCGGGCATCGGCATCATATTGCCCAGGTGCTCGGCAAGCTCCTGCATCTCGCCACGCAGGCCGGGGTCTTGCATGAGGCTCTCCATGGCGCTCTCTAGCTGGGCGCGCTGCTGAGGTGACATCGAGTTGAGCAGATTCTCCATACGCTGCATCTGCTGGGCCAGGTGCTCCATTAGCTGATCAAGGTTCTCGATGCCGGGCGGGAAGTGGTGGCCGTGCTTCTGCATGAACTCGTTGAAGCGCGGCTCCTTTCCCTGCTCGCGGTCGCGCAGCATCTGATTCAGGTCTTGCAGCATCTCACGCATCTCCTGCATGGCGGCTGGGTCTTGCTGCATCTGCTGCATCCCCTGCTGCAACCCCGAAAAGTTATTCTGAAGCATCTGCTGTTGGAGCATGTTGAGGAGGTCCTGGAACTGCTGGCGAGCGTCGGGGTCCATGAAGTCGTACTCGCGTAGCCCCTTTATCTGCCCGCCGATATCGTTCGGCAGGTTGTCCAGTTGCTCCTTCCGGCGATCAGCCATCTTTTCGAGCATCTTTTGTAGCTGCTCTTGCTGCTCATTAG
>JBBSGN010000294.1:0-4679 GCA_038254085.1 Chloroflexia bacterium
CGTTTTCTCGGCCAATTGGCTTGTCTTGCTGCTTGTCTTGCTGGACGTACAATAGGGGCAATTCACAGGCACTCCGTAACCAGGAACTAGGGCCTGTTTTCAAAAGCTGGTACAATAAGAGTTATGAGTCCAAAGCAGAGCCCAAAAGGGAGACATGAGTTGACAGAGGAGCAGTGGTTACGCCTGGAGCCACTGCTGCCCACGCAAAGGGGAGGTCCAGGACGACGCGGCAGGCCAGCCAAAGACCATCGCACCCTCATCAATGGAATGCTGTGGATAGACAAAACTGGTGCTCCTTGGCGAGATTTACCCGAGCAATACGGCCCCTGGCAGACGGTAGCCACCCGCTTCTATCGCTGGACCAAGCGGGGCGTGTGGCAGAAGATACTCGAACAGCTACAACAGGATGCCGATGCCAGAGGCGAAGTCCAGTGGTCAATACATTATATAGATAGCTCCGTAGTGCGTGCCCATCAACATGCAGCCGGAGCAAAAAGGGGGACCCCCAAAAGCCGACCAATCCAGAAGATGAAGCCTTAGGCCGCAGCAAAGGTGGGTACTCCACCAAAATACATGTGCGGTGTGAGGGTAAAGGTAAGCCTGTGGTGTTGGAGCTAACACCTGGACAGCAGCACGAGTCCACGATGTTCGAGACATTGATGGGGGGTGGAGCTATCAAGCGGTCGGGTAGAGGCCGACCCAGGCGCTTGCCAGCACGCATGGCCGCCGACAAGGCGTATAGTAACGGCAAAATCCGAGAGTATCTAGGCAAGCGAGGCATCGGTATAGTCATTCCACGTAAGTCCAATGAAAAGCACAAGGGCCGTTTTGACAAAGAGGCATACAAGCAGCGTAACCTGGTGGAGCGCTTCTTCAACCGCCTCAAGCAGTTCCGCAGGGTGGCTACCCGCTACGAAAAACGAGGGGAGAACTACAAAGCTATGCTCTCTTTAGCCGCTATTCTCCTCTGGTTGTGATTTTGAAAACACGCCCTAGGCTGTTTGGTGAACGTGCCGCTCTGGTCGCCTTCGGTGTCAGGGTCGTCGGGAACACGGGCTACATAAGAAAAATCCGCCCCCGTAGCAAACGGCGGGTCAATATAAATCAGGTTGACCTTACCGGCGAACTCAGGCAGGAGGGATGGCAGCACATACTTCTTATCGCCCCAGATGAGGCGATTGCGCCACTCGCCGGGCTGGTTGCGGCTGAACATGTCGAGCAATAGCTGCCGCTCCTGGGCCGACTCGTTGACAGTCTCCACGTCCTGAAAGGGCAGAGGCAGGCGCACGGGCGCGCTCTTCTTGCCGTCCTTGTACTTGCCTTCCCAAATAAGCTCGGTCATGCCTATATCTTCCCTTTCCAATGTGAAGTAGATGGATATTACGAATGGGTTTATGGGCCAGAGTATACCATATCAGTTCACCCATCAATGAGGGTTATGCAGTCCCATCCTCTGGCCCCTCCATTTCTCGATTTTCTCGATTAGGTATATAAGGTAATCGAGTAATCGAGAAAAGTGAGTTATCCTGAGCCTGGCTTTCCCCACTGCCCTCAGCTTTACCAGGGCAAGGTACGGCAGATATGGCCGTATAAAGGTAAGGATCGTTGCGCCTGCCGCCGCCTGAGCGCGACATTTTACCATCGTCTACCAAGTGCCGGATAGCCTTAGCTGTGAGTGTTTGATTGCCACCTACGCGCTGCCTGATGTCCGGCTCACTGAGTGTTTCCGTACCTGTAGCTTCCAGAACGGCCTTTCCCGCCTCTGCTAACTGAATGGCTGACAACTCCCCGGCGGCGGTTACACATCCCGTCTCGGCATCCAGGGCCACAACGGTTTCTGGCAAATCGTCTCCGTAACGCTGAATCGAGTAGACTGTTCGCACTCCTTCGTTGCTACGCCTCATAATTAGGGCAGTATCCACAGCGCCGTACAGGGCAGTAGACCCCAAGATAGCATCACCGCCCGTCCTATCACCTTTGGAGAGGTGATGCACGCACATGATATGGCAGCCACTATTGCGGGCCATGTCTATTACCGGCTCCAATGCGCGTGATACCTCTGCGTAATCGTTCCCATCTTTTAGCCTTACCAACTTTAGGATGGGGTCAGCAATGGCAAGTACGGGCTTGTGCTCATCTATCGCCAGCGCAAGGGCTATAAGCGCCTCTTCCGGCGCTGACCCCACATGGATAAAGATAAGCTCATCCTCCGCACCCATGCGTCGGAAGTGTTTGGCTATCTCGGAACGTTTCTCTTCGAGCGCAAGATATACCACCGCGCCCTGCTTTGTTGCGCGCCCCATGAATGGCTCACCCCTTGCCACAGATACCGATAGGGCACGGGCAAGGGTAGACTTACCTACTTTGGGCTTGGCCCCCAGCAGCGATATGCCGCCCACTGGTAGCACCCTTTCTACTACAGAGTCTATCTCTTGCTCCGGCTCGGCCAGCAGTGCATCTAATCTGGTGAGTGTGAATAACTTGGTTTTCTCGATTACTCGATTATCTATATGGGGTAATCTAGTAAATCGAGAAATATCAATAACAGGCACGGCATCAGAAAGGGCCTTCAGCTTCTCGGCATCACCCCCCGCTTGTAGCCAGTCGGACACATCACCTTTGTCGGGAAGGTCAGGCAACTCAACTATCTTGATGCTTGCCGCCACGCCTATAAGGGAGCGGGCGACCCGCTCGGCGTGGTCCCTACCCGCCTGGTCATTATCAGGGAGTATCACCACGTTGCGCCCGCGTAGGCTTTCCGAGTATTCCTCTCGCCACTTGCCCGCGCCGCCGGGATTGCACGTTGCCACCAAGCCCAGGGCTACCAGGCGATTGACGTCCTTCTCGCCTTCGGGGATGTACACCGTTGCATCAGGGTCGGCGGCTTGCAACCTGGGAAGCTGGTACAGCCTCCGCTTGACACCCTTCAGGTCATATATCCACCCGCCCTTACCATCGGGTCTGCGCTGGGTAAAGTCCTTTGGCTCTTTACGCAGGACCTGGAAGTCTCCGTAGTCATAGGTGGCGACGACGCGCCCGCGCCCATGCCCGTGTTCTCCGTTCTTGAATGCAGGATGTTCTTTGGGTGGATACAGGTCCTTCATCTCCAAGCCCATGCTCTGTACCACGTCCTCAATCTGACAACCCGCGTGGCACTTCATCAGCGCCCGCCCGTCGCAGCCTTCACTTACGGATAGGCTCGGGTGTCGGTCATTGTGCGCTGGGCAGCTTGCCTTGAAGCTAGTTTCACTGCCCGTTACATTGTTGAGGAGCGCACGAACGTTTGATATTGGGGATGTCATCACGCCCTCGCCCCTCTCTGAGCGACCAGGTGAGCCGTCGCCAGAAGTTGAGGTGTCCACCCGCCGGAATGTAGCGCCGCCCGTTCTACCATGCCCAGAGCCTGCGAACGAGGTAGGTAGTTTAGGGCCTTGTACACTTGTTGCGGTGTGGGTGGTTCCGCCCTATAATCGGTGTAAGAGTGTAGGTCTGCCCTCATCACGCGCCTCCTCTACAGCCGCCGGTTGCCCTGCTAGAAGCCCGGCGGCTTCTTCTTGTAACTCGATAACGAATCTTGTTAGTGCCAACGCAGGCACACGAACTGAAGCCCCCAATCGCACCGAGGGGATCACTCCCTGAGCTATTAATTCGTAGGCACGGCTCCTGCTTATGGATAAAATCTTTGCCGCTTCCGTTACCCTAAGTAGTTGCACCTCCATGTTTTCACCTCCTAGTCGAACTTACTAACTTTCGAGTATCTATTGGCGTCCACTGCACCTGTTGCAGTCCCTGTATGTCTATAGTATAGTTATCATCATAGAGGGGGTCCTGTGATGATAAGTGAAGAGCAAGTACGCCAAAAAATAGACGCAAAGCTCCGCCCGCCATTGACTGATACCGAGTGGGACTTTCTCATTGAAAGGAACTATATCAGTGAAGTACAGGAGGATACGGACAGTATTGGATTTGTAGTCAGTGAAGTGCGCCAATTTCGAGGTGCATGGGGAACGGCTAATCCGTCTCAACCCCAATCGTCTCGAATGCTCGATCCGCAAACGGCCCGCCCCTCGAATGGTCCGCCTATAGAGGCCAGAATGCGTGCTGTAGCTGCGCTTCTCGCCAGGGATGCACGAGGTCACCCGGAGGTTAAAGCGTTTCGACGGGATGTGTTGGACAATCATCTGCTCGACCAAGCAGAAGTTGACGCTTGGGTAAAAGCCCAGGCCCAATTAGAAAAAGCTGAGGGAAGGGCGAAGGCCTGGCTTGAAGTGGACATACCGCTCCCAGGTGGTTATCGGGAAGCAGCACTGACGCTAGACGAGGCCGCCTCTGCGGTACCACATCTGGCAAAAGTGGGCACTGCTGGAGGCGGCCAGAGAGAGCGGGTTGGTGAGTACTATATGGAGGTAGGAATTTGGCCTGTATATATACTCGGTCCCGTAGTGATTCACGGATACCCCGGCGTCGAATATCGCTACCTGAAATACACCACACCCGACGATAATCTGCCCGGAACGGAGCGTACGCGCGCAGGGGGCAACTTGGAACGTCTACGGGTGTTGAGCGAACATCTCGCAGAGCGTTACACTTGGCAACCAGACCAAGCAACAACGTTTGTGCTAACAGACAACATACCAGCGGTAGAGGCTGTGACAGGTAGCAACGAGTACAAGTATCCC